>NZ_BADD01000175.1 GCF_000333455.1 Rhodopseudomonas sp. B29 | reverse complement strand
GCGGGCGGCGATCGGCGAAAAGAGCGAAAATTTCGTCGGCCATCACAGACTCGTTGCGGAAATCACTGCACGCACGTTAACGATCATCACGAACGGCGTCGAATCGCAATTGAATTGATGATTTCGGACTCACAAATCCCCACCTCACCTGCTGATTCGCGTCACTTCGCCGCCCGTCTGGCGCTGTTCTACGGCGCTACGTTCAGCATCGTCGGGACCTATCTGCCGTTCTTCACGGTTTGGCTGAAAGCCATTGGAATCGAAGCTTTTTGGATCGGTGCGATCGTTGCCGTACCGGCCGTCACTCGGTTCACGATCCTGCCGATGATTACCGCCCAGGCCGAGCGCCGCAACGTGCTGCGTGCTGCACTAATCAGTTTGGCCTTCGTGACGGCCATCGGGTTTACGTGCCTCGGGTTTGTACGTGGTCCGCTCCTGGTCCTCCTGGTATTTGCCCTGACGGCCTGCGCCTGGACCCCGATGGTGCCGCTGACCGACGGCTACGCGCTGAAGGCGGTGGCGCGGCTCGGATTGAACTACGGTCCGCTGCGGCTGTGGGGATCGGCCTCGTTCGTATTCGGCGCGATCATCAGCGGCGTGCTCGCCGACGTCATCGCGGCGAACCAACTGATCTTCGTCGTCGCCGGCGCCGCCTGGCTCGGCGCTCTCAGCGGCTTCGCGCTGCCGAGGGTCGCCGGTTCGGGCTTGCAGGCCGCGGTCCCGCAGCGACGCACGACGCTGCTGCGTGATCGGCGCTTCCTGCTGATCATCGCGGCCGCGGCGATGATTCAGGGCAGCCACGCCGCGTACTACACCTTCGCCTCGATCGTCTGGCGCGGCGCCGGGCTCGGCGGCAGCACGATCGCGGGACTGTGGATCCTCGGCGTGCTTGCCGAGATCGTGGTGTTCGCGCTGTCGCCGCGTTTCACGCTGGCGCCGTCGCTGCTGATGCTCATTGGTGCGATCGGCGCGGTGCTGCGCTGGCTGATCATGGCACACGATCCGCCGCTCGCGGTGCTCACCGGCGTGCAGCTATTGCACGGCTGCAGCTTCGGACTGACTCAGCTCGGCACCATGGGGCTGCTGCTGCGCAACGTGCCCACGCATGTCATGGCGCGCGGGCAGGGCTATCTCACGGCGGCGACGGGTTTGATGATGAGCAGCGGCGCGCTTTTGTCAGGTGCGGTGTTCGAGCGTGGCGGCGTGGCGGTGTACTACGTCGCCGCGGCGATGGCGCTGGGTGGCGCTATGCTGATCGGGTCCGCAGCGCGCGATCTCAATCGATCGCCGCAGCCGGTTCAGCCCCATAGCGCCGGCGCTGGCGGATAGAGCAGGCTGCCGTCGTAGCGCAGCCCATGGTCACGATCTTTGGCCAGCAGCAGGGGGCCGTCGAGATCGACGAACCGCGCCGATGCGGCGATCAGCAGCGCCGGCGCCATCGCCAACGACGTTGCCACCATGCAGCCGACCATGATGTCGAAGCCGAGCGCCCGGGCCGCGTCCGCCATCGCCAGCGCTTCGGTGAGGCCGCCGGTCTTGTCGAGCTTGATGTTGATGGCGTCGTAGCGGCCGCGCAGCTCCTCGAGCGAGCGGCGATCGTGCACGCTCTCGTCGGCGCACACCGCGACCCTGCGCTCGATCGTGGCCAGCGCGTCATCGCGGCCGGCCGGGAGCGGCTGCTCGACCAGCGTCACGCCGACATCGGCGCAGGCGGCGAGGTTGCGGGCGAGGTTGTCCGGCGTCCACGCCTCGTTGGCATCGACGATCAGTTCCGCCTTCGGCGCGGCGCGCCTGACCGCGGCGATACGCGCGTCGTCGCCGTCGCCGCCGAGCTTGATCTTGAGCAGCGGCCGCTCGGCGGCACGTGCTGTGGCCTCCGCCATCGCCTCGGGCGTGCCGAGCGAGATGGTGTAGGCGGTGGTCACCGGCTTGGGCGAAGCGGCGCCGAGCAAATCCCAGGCGCGGACGCCGCGCGTCTTCGCCTCCAGATCGATCAGCGCACAGTCGAGCGCATTGCGTGCAGCGCCGGGCTGCATTGCGGTCTGCAACGCGCTGCGGTCCATCCCCTGGCTCAGCGGGGCGCGCATTGCCTCGATGGCGGCGAGCGTCGTCTCCGGCGTTTCGCCGTAGCGTGCGTAAGGCGTGCACTCGCCGCGGCCGACGAACTCGCCGGAGCGCAGTTCGGCGATCACCACGACGGCTTCTGTCTTGGCACCGCGGCTGATGGTGAAGGAGCCGGCGATCGGCCAGCGTTCGATCCGGGTCGCCAATTGGGGCGCTTTGGTGAAGGTCATTTCCAATTCGTATCAAACTCATCCGAAGCTTGCCCGGAGCCACTAATTATGGCTGGTAATGACCTTGTCCCGCAAGGTGACGATCGAACCGGATTGGCTCAAAATGGTACAGCGAATGGCAGTGGAGGGTGGCCCGACCCTCGAGCGGATCGCGCATGGCGACGGCCTGGCGCTGCGCGCCGGCGGCCCGTGGACGGCGCGGTTCGCGCCGGCGCTGGAGCGGCTGGTCGCTGAAGCCGAGAAACTCACCGGCACCAAGCCCGCGGTCTCGATCGACGTCTCGGCGATCGCCCGGCTCGACACGTTCGGCGCCTGGCTGATCGAGCGGCTGCGCCGTAGCCTGACCCAGGGCGGCGCCGAGGCGCGGATCGCCGGCCTGTCGGCCAACTACGCGACGCTGGTCGACGAGGTGCGGCAGGTCGGACAAGACCCGCTGCCGTCGCAGCGGCGCAGCTCGCTGCGCGTGCCGATCGAGAAGCTCGGCCGCACCGTATACACGTTCGGCGACGACATCGTCGCGCTGATCAGCATGATGGGCGCGGTGCTGGCGGGGCTCGGCCGCGTCATCATCCACCCGACCCGGTTCCGCCTGACCTCGACGGTGCATCATCTCGAGCAGGTGTGCTGGCGCGCGGTGCCGATCATCCTGCTCATCACCTTCCTGATCGGCTGCATCATCGCCCAGCAGGGCATCTTCCATTTCCGCCGCTTCGGCGCCGACGTCTTCGTCGTCGACATGCTCGGCGTGCTGGTGCTGCGCGAGATCGGCGTGCTGCTGGTCTCGATCATGGTGGCCGGCCGCTCCGGCAGCGCCTACACAGCGGAACTCGGCTCGATGAAGATGCGCGAGGAGATCGACGCGCTGCGCACCATGGGGTTCGATCCGATCGACGTGCTGATCGTGCCGCGGCTGATCGCGCTGGTGATCGCAGTACC
>NZ_BADD01000176.1 GCF_000333455.1 Rhodopseudomonas sp. B29 | reverse complement strand
GGCGAGCGGCCGCGCTGACCGGTGCCACGCCGCTGTTCGTCGATGTCAATGAAGAGACCTTCAACATCGACATCGCCTCGCTGAAGCGCGGCATCGGCACGGCGAAGAAGCTCGGCCTCAAGCCGCGCGCCATCATCCCGGTCGATCTGTTCGGCCAGGCCGCCGATCATGGTGCGGTCGCTGCCGTTGCGGCGGATGAGGGCCTGTTCGTGCTCGACGACGCCGCGCAGGGTTTCGGTGCCAGCTATCAGGGCAAGCGCCTCGGCACTTTCGGCCTCGCCACCGCCACCAGCTTCTTCCCGGCCAAGCCGCTCGGCTGCTTCGGTGACGGCGGTGCGATTTTCACTGATGACGATGAACTGTTCGAGGGCCTGAAGAGCGTTCGTGTGCATGGCCAGGGCAGCGACAAATACGACAACGTTCGCCTCGGCCTGACCGGCCGGCTCGACACCATCCAGGCGGCGATCCTGCTGCAGAAGCTGTCGATCTTCGAAGACGAGATCGCGGCCCGCAACGTCGTCGCCGAGCGCTACAGCCAGGGCCTCGACGGCGCAGTCATCGTGCCGCGGCTCGCCGAGGGCTGCACCTCGGTGTGGGCGCAATACACCATCCGCCTGCCGCAGGGCATCGACCGCGATGGTTTCGCCGCGACGTTGAAGGCGCAGGGCATTCCGACCGCGATCTATTATCCCCGGTCGATGCATCAGCAGACCGCGTATCGCGGCTTCCCGGTTGCCGATGGTGGCCTGCCGGCCTGCGAGCGGTTGTCGCGTGACGTCATCGCGCTGCCGATGCACGCCTATCTCGACGCCCCGACCCAGGACCGCATCATCGCTGCCGTGCGCGGCGCGGTGGGGCGGTAAGGCACGCCGCGGGGGCGTGGTCGGGCACTGAGTTTCCCCAGTCATTCCGGGGCGCGCCGTCAGGCGCGAACCCGGAATCTCTGCCTTCATCACATCGGGATTCCGGGTTCGCGCCCTGGCGGGCGCGTCCCGGAATGATCGCGTGTGGGAGAGGACGCTAGCTCCCATTCCTGTTTTGCGGTTTCGCCACTTCCTGTAGAAGCAGGCCATGCTCAGGCGCATCTTCACTGTCGGCGGCTTCACCCTGTTGTCGCGACTGACCGGCTTCGCCCGCGACATCATGCTGGCGGCGATTCTCGGCGCCGGCCCGGTGGCGGATGCGTTCTTCGTGGCGCTGCGGCTGCCCAATCATTTCCGTGCGATCTTTGCCGAGGGCGCGTTCAACGCCGCCTTCGTGCCGGCCTATGCGCATGTCAGCGGCGAGAAGGGCGAGGCTTCGGCCAAGCTGTTCGCCAACCACATCTTCACGCTGCTGTTCGTTTCGCAGCTGATCCTGCTCGCGCTCGCGCTGCTGTTCATGCCGCAGATGATGAGCATCCTGGCGCCGGGCTTCACCGACGACCCGATGCAGCGTGGCCTGGCGATCGAGCTGACACGGATCACCTTTCCTTATCTGCTGCTGATCACGCTGGTGACGCTGTATGGCGGCATCCTCAACGTGATGCAGCGCTTCGCCTCGGCGGCGGCGGCCTCGATCTTTCTCAACATCTCGATGATGGCGACGCTGGCTCTCGCCGCATTCTTCCCGACCGCCGGCCACGCAGCGGCCTGGGGCGTGCTGATCTCCGGCTTCCTGCAATATTTTCTGCTCGCCGGCGATCTGGCGCTGCACGGCGGCCTGCCGCGCTTTGCGCCGCTGAAGCTCGACGAGGACGTTCGCGCCTTCTTCCGCGCACTCGGCCCGGCGACGCTCGGCTCGATGGGCACTCAGCTCGCGCTGTTCGCCGACACCATCATTGCCACCTTCCTGCCGGCCGGTGCGCTGTCGGCGCTGTACTACGCCGACCGGCTCAATCAGTTGCCGATCGGCGTCATCGGCATTGCCATCGGCACCGTGCTGCTGCCGGAGATGTCGCGGCAGCTCACCGCGGGCGACGATGCCGGGGCGCGCGCCTCGCAGCGCCGCGCGTTCGAGTTCACGCTGCTGTTCTCGGTGCCGTTCGTCGCGGCCTTTCTCGTTGTGCCGGACGAAATCATGCGGGCAATGTTTGCGCGCGGCGCCTTCACGCGCGCCGACGCGATCTCGGCCGGCACCACGCTCGCCGCCTATGCGATCGCGCTGATCCCATTTGTGCTGATCCGCAGCGCGGTGGCGCCTTTCTATGCCCGCAAGGATACCGCGACGCCGGTGAAAGCGGCGCTGACCGGTGTCGCCGTCAACGTGGTGCTGAAGGTCGCGTTGATGGGCGCGTTGGCGCAGGTCGGCCTGGCGTTGGCAACGGCCGCGGGCGCGTGGGTCAATCTGTTGCTGGTGATCTTCTTCTCGGTCCGCGCCGGCTATCTCGGCTTCGACCGCGAACTCAGCACGGCGATCGCCAAGTTCGTCGCCACCGGTTTGGTGCTGGCCGCCGCGCTGGGCGCTTGCGCGCATTTTGCGCCGGCGTATCTGGCACAGCTGCCGGCGCTGCGCAGCGAGGCGATGCTGGCGCTGCTGATCGTCGTCGGCGCGGTCGTCTATGCGGCCGCGCTGCTGATCCTGTTCGGCCCGCGCTGGATCAAGCGCCTGCTGCGGGGGTGATCCCCGTCATGCCCGGGCTTGTCCCGGGCATCCACGATTGCGGCTTCACCGCGCGACAAGACGTGGATGGCCGGGACGAGCCCGGCCATGACGAAGTGAGTGCCGTAATCACTAAGCCGCCCGTGTCGATCGCACCAAATTAGTGACGTCGGAGTACACCTGCAGCACCGGGTTGATGAAGCGGTGGGCCTTGTTCTTCGACACGATGGTGTCGTGCATCACCAGATGGTCGATGCCGGTGGTGAGGAAGCACGCCATCGCGTCGCGCGGGGTTTCGACGATCGGCTCGCCCTTGATGTTGAAGGAAGTATTGACCAGCACCGGCACGCCGGTCAGCGCCTCGAATTCCTTCAAGATGTAGTAGAGGTCCGGCGCAGTCTCTTCGTCCACCGTCTGCACGCGTGCTGAACCGTCGACGTGGACCACGGCCGGAATCTTGTCGCGCCATGCCGCAGCGACCGGTTTCGCCATCAGCATGAACGGCGAGTCGCCCACGCCCTCGAAGATTTCGTCGGCGCGTTCCTTCAGCACAATCGGCGCGAACGGCCTGAACGGCTGGCGGTGTTTCACCCGGCTGTTGAGGATGTCCTTCATCTCGGCCTTGCGCGGATCGGCCAGCAGGCTGCGATGGCCGAGCGCACGCGGGCCGAATTCGGAGCGGCCCTGGAACCAGCCGATCACCTTCTGATCGGCGAGTAGCCGCGCCGTCTCTTTGTAGACCTCGCTCGAGCGGATGATGTTGATCTGCGGTTTGACGAAGAAGCGCTGGGTCGCTTCCACGACCTCCGCGTCCGAATAGGTGCGGCCGATGTAAGCATGCTTCATCTCGAAGCTGCGCGGCTTCTGTTGCATCACGAGATGGCCGTAGTACGCGCAGCCGATGGCGATGCCATCGTCACCGGCGGCGGGTTGGATCCAGACGTTCTCGAAGCCGGCCTCACGGGCGATCCGGCCGTTGGCGACGCAGTTCAACGCCACGCCGCCGGCGATGCACAGGTTCTTGGCGCCGGTGGTCTCGCGCAGCCAGCGCGCCCGCTCGAGCAGCACGCGCTCGGTGTCGTCCTGCACCCGCCAGGCGAGATCTTCCCAGTGCCGCATCGACGGGCTGTCGTCCCACTTGCCGGGGCCGTCCATGATGTAGGGCTGGTTCAGCTCGGGCGTCCAGCGCGGCACGGTGAGCTTGTTGTTTTCGATCTGCAGCATCGGCGGGACGGCGTTCGGTCGGCCGTAAGGCGCCAGCCCCATCAGCTCGCCGCATTTGTTCCAGTCGCCGAACACGTAGCTCGAGGCGCGGCTGTAGTACGCGCCGAGGCCGGGCATGTTGTAGAATTCGTCACTGAGGAAGCCGCGCTCCGGCTCCATCCAGATCTTCTTCAGGCATTCGAGTTTGGTGCCGCTGAATTTGTAGTAGCTCTCGGACTCGCGCGCCAGCGGCGAAGCCTCGTCGCCCGGAAACGTCTCCTGGACGTCGGCGCGATAGCTGCCGACGCCATCGACGATCATCACCACGCCTTCCTCGAACGGGCAGGGCGCGAACGCACTGTAGGCGTGCGCGAGATGATGCGAGATCGTCGCCACCTTGTCGGTGTGATTGCGGAACAAAGGATGGCTGCGAGCCTCGCCACGCTCGTGCTCGGGCAGGAAGCCGGGCATGTCCTGATAGATCAGCCGGTCTTCCATTTCCGGCACCGGCAGGATGTAGCAATTGCGCACCACCAGATCGACGTCCGCCATGGTGATGCCTTCGGCGCTCAGACAGTAATCGACCACTTCCTTGTAAAAGCCGGATGCGTGCTTCTCGCGGGTGATGCGCTCCTTGGCGATGCCGAAGGCGATCTCGCCGTCGCGCAGCAGGCAGGCGCTGACGTCGTGGTCGTAGGTGTTGAGGCCGAGGATGTAGGTGTGCTGACGGGACATGGGCCACTTCGGGAAGGACGCACCAACAGGTGCGAAAGGCTGCGCGGACGATGCTCGATAAAGAAGTCGGTCCGACGGCGGCTGCGGTTCGATCCCGACTATACTGGCTGTGCGGTGCATGACCACGACTTTGCGCCCAGGCGGGACGCAAGGCCGCATACTGCGCTGCACATGTCGCGCCATCTGGAACACTGCACCGGCGGCAGCGTTCCGAATCGGCGCAAAAAGAGTGCGCAGCTTGACCTCGCCCGCGACCAACCTCTAAACTCGTATATCGAGGCCGCCTCAATCGAACGCCGTTGTCGCGATTGAACCGAGGACACCGATTCGGTCACTCATTCTGGTCGGAATCTTCCGATCGCAATGTCGGTCGACGTCGGCAACAAGGCTCGAACCCACCGGGAGATCATGAATGGCTCAAAACGTTTCTAAGGCACGCAGCGGAATGCTGGCGCGAGTGCTGGCAGCCGTCGCGCTGACCGGCATCTATTGCGTCAGCCTCGTCGGCACGTCGGCAGTATTCCTGACCGCGAGCACCACCAACGCGGCCGCCCAGCGTGGCCGTGGCCGTGGACGTGGTTGGGGCCGCGGCGCTCCGCGCGGCTATTATCGCGGCCGTGGCTACTATCGCGGTCGGGGCCGCGGCTATTACGGCGGCGGCTGCGTGTTCAATCCGGTGTTCGGCCGGGTGGTCTGCTACTGAGATCGACGCAGCGCTGAGAGCTGCCGAAAAGCGCACCGGGCGACCGGTGCGCTTTTTTGTTGCGCGCACACGGTCGTCAGTTCGCCACGAGCGTTTGCAAGGCTGACTGATTGGCTGCAACATCAGCCAAACCTCGCATCATCGGCCAACAGCGGAGAGGCCTCATGACGACAACCAAATTCGGCGTGGGTCAGAGCGTTCTGCGCAAGGAAGACGACCCGCTGATTCGAGGCAAAGGCCGCTACACCGACGATCATGCGCCCGCATCCGCCGCGACGGCGCTGATGCTGCGCTCGCCGCATGCGCACGCCAGCTTCAAGCTCGACGCCAGCGCGGCGCGGTCGCTGCCCGGTGTGCTGGCGATCCTGACTGCCGAGGACGTCGCCGATCTCGGCGGGCTGCCGTGCCTGTTCAATCTGCCCGACAAGCCGTTCACGGCGCCGCATTATCCGATCCTCGCCGCGGGCGAAGTGCGTCACGTCGGCGATGCGGTGGCGTTCGTTGTCGCCGACACATTGGCGCACGCGCGTGATGCGCTGGAAGCGATCACGGTCGAATGGTCGCCGCTGCCCGCCGCGATCGGTTCGGCGAAGGCGATCGAACCGGGCGCGCCGCAGGTCTGGCCGGATCATCCCGGCAATCTGTTGTTCGATGCTTCGATCGGCGACAAGGCCGCCGCCGATGCGGCCTTCGCCAAGGCGCACGCGGTGGCCGAGATCAGGATCGTCAACCCGCGCGTCGTCACCAACTACATGGAGCCGCGCGCCGCGGTCTGCGAATACGACGCCAAGCGCGATCATCTCACGTTGACGGTCGGCAGCCAGGGCAGCCACCGGCTGCGCGATATCCTGTGTCAGAACGTCTTGAAAATCCCGACCGACAAGATGCGGGTGATTTGCCCCGACGTCGGCGGCGGCTTCGGCACCAAGCTGTTTCCGTATCGTGAATATGCACTGCTGGCCGTCGCGGCGAAGAAACTGCGCAAGACCGTCAAATGGACAGCCGACCGCAGCGATCACTTCATCGGCGACGCGCAGGGCCGCGACAATCTCACCACCGCGCGGATGGCGCTCGCGGAGGACGGCAGATTTCTCGGCATGGATGTCGATCTGATCAGCGACGTCGGCGCTTATCTGTCGACGTTCGGCCCGTACATCGCCTATGGCGGCGCCGGCATGTTGCCGGGCCTGTACGACTTCCAGGCATTTCACTGCCGCGTCCGCAACGTGTTCACCAACACCGTGCCGGTCGATGCCTATCGCGGCGCCGGGCGGCCCGAAGCGGCCTATGTGATCGAGCGGCTGGTCGATGCGTGCGCGCGCAAGCTCGGCATGGCGCCCGACGCCATTCGTCGCAAGAACTTCATCGCGCCGAAGGCGATGCCGTATCGCACAGCGACCGGCAAGGTCTACGATTCCGGCGACTTCGCTGCGCATCTGAAGCAGGCGATGGAGACCGCCGGCTGGAAGGAGTTTCCCAAGCGGCTGAAGGCCGCCAAGAAGGACGGGCTGCTGCGCGGCATCGGGCTCGCGTCGTATGTCGAGATCTGCGGCACGATGGGCGAGGAGACCGCCAAGGTGGCGCTCGATCCGGATGGCGGCGTCACTGTATTCATCGGCACGCAGTCGAGCGGGCAGGGGCACCAGACGGCTTATGCGCAGATCATCGCCGATCAGCTCGGCCTGTCGCCGGAGCGCGTGCGCGTGCTGCAAGGCGACACCGATCAGATCGCGACCGGCCTCGGCACGGGCGGCTCGGCGTCGATCCCCTCCGGCGGCGTCGGCGTGCAGCGCGCCGCTCGCACGCTCGGCGATAAGCTCCGCGACATCGCGGCCGATGCGCTCGAAACCAGTGTTGCCGACCTCGAGATCGCCGACGGGCTGGTGCGCATCGCCGGCACCGATCGCACGATTTCGTTCGCCGATCTCGCCAAGCGTCCCGGCGTCGATCCGGCCAAGCTCAACGCCAGCGCGACTTTCTCCAGCGCAGACGGCACCTATCCGAATGGCACCCATGCGGTCGAGATGGAGCTCGATCCGGCGACCGGCAAGATCAAAGTCGTCAACTACGTGATCGTCGACGATTTCGGTGTGACGCTGAATCCGCTGCTACTCGCCGGCCAGGTTCACGGCGGCACCATGCAGGGCATCGGCCAGGCGCTGATGGAGAGTGCGGTTTACGATGCCGACGGTCAGCTCGTCACCGCGACCTTCATGGACTACGCGGTCCCCCGCGCGTCAGACGGCGCCCCGATCAGCTTCGCGACTCACAACGTGCCGTGCACGACCAATCCGCTCGGCGTCAAAGGCGCGGGCGAGGCCGGCGCGATCGGCTCGTGCCCTGCGGTTGTAAATGCCATCATCGACGCCTTGTGGCGCGAATATAAGATTGATCACATCGACATGCCGGCGACCCCGGAGCGGGTTTGGATGGCGATCCGCGAGCACGAGCGGCAGCATCGCCTTTGATGCGGAGGTCGGTCACTACCACTTCGGTACCGTTTTAGTCTGAAGGTGCAATTTGCGGCGGCGCGACGGTGCGCCGCACTCTTTCCATTTTCTGCTAGGCTACGTTTCGGGCCGGGAACCGCAAAGCCGGGCGCAGGGTTGCGTCCGAGTTGCCGCGTCCTTGGAAACAGCCAGCAGGAGAACTCGATGCTTCGAACGACTTTGGCCGCCGGAGCCATGCTGTTGACCGCGAGTGCGGCGATGGCTCAGCAGAGCGTGGTCGATCACACCCAGAAGTTGATGCGCGACAACGGTCGCAACATCATGGCGCTCAGCGCCATCGTCAAAGGCGACAAGCCCTATGACCAGGCCACGGTCGACGCGGCGCTGAAGCAATTCGACGAGACCGCCAAGGAATTGCCCAACCAGTTCCCGGACGGCGTCAAGGGATTGAAGGCGCCGGACAGCAAGTATAGCGCGTCGCCGAAGATCTGGACCGAGCGAACCAAGTTCGATGCCGAGATCGCCGACTTCGCCAAGGCAGTGAACGACGCGAAAGCCAAGGCGAAGGATCTCGACACGCTCAAGGCGAGCTTCCAGCCGATCGGCAAGCAGTGCGGTAGCTGCCACGAGAACTTCCGCCTCAAGGACGGTTAGTCCCGAGCTTTCGCCGAGCTGGATAAAGCGCGCCGCGACTTAACGGCCACGCTCGCGTGAGACGTCATCAGCCGGCGGCGACGATGTGGTCGCCGCCGGACCCATGAGGTTCTGTCGTGCTGAAGAAGCTATCGATCGTTGCACTTGTCGTGGTCGTCGTCGGCGCAGCCGCTTTGTGGTTCCTGACGGAGCCCGCGACGATTGCGGCCAGCGCGTTGCCGCAACGCGCGCCGGACCTCGCTAACGGCAAAACCGTGTTCAATGCCGGCGGCTGCGCCGAGTGCCACGCGACGCCGGGGCAGGACGACCGATCGAAGCTCGGCGGCGGCTTGGCGCTGAAATCGGATTTCGGCACCTTCCACGTCCCCAATATCTCACCCGATCCGAACGACGGCATCGGCAAATGGAGCGAAGCCGATTTCGTCACGGCGGTGCTTCGCGGTACCGCGCCGAGCGGTGTGCATCTGTATCCGGCGTTTCCCTATCCGTCCTACGCGCATGCGCGGCTCGACGACGTCCGCGACCTGTTCGCCTACATGAAGACTCTGCCGTCGGTAGCGGGCCGGGCTCCGCCGAACGAGTTGAAATTCCCGTTCAACATCCGCCGCGCTGTGGGGCTGTGGAAGCTGCTGTTCTTCGACGACGCGACCTTCAAGCCGGACCCGGCACAATCGGCGCAATGGAATCGCGGCGCCTATCTGGTCAACAGCTTCGGCCACTGCGCCGAGTGCCACAGTCCGCGCAATGCGCTGGGCGGCATCAAGACGTCGCAGCGTTTCGCCGGCGGCCCCGATCCCGAAGGCAAAGGCTGGGTGCCCAATATCACCCAGAAGGGACTGAAGGACTGGAGCGCCAGCGACATTGCCTACTTCCTCGAAACCGGCATGACGCCCGAGGGTGACAGCGCCGGCGGTTCGATGGCGCAGGTGGTGCGCAACACCGCCCAGCTCGGCAAGGACGATCGCGACGCCATCGCCGCCTACATCAAGTCGCTGCCGGCAGTCGACGGGCCGTCGCGGCCGCCGCGCCGGAAAGAAGGCGCAGGCTAAAGTGCTCTCCAGATACACTGAGCCTCATCCTGAGGAGCCCGGCGAAGCCGGGCGTCTCGAAGGATGGCGACGGGCGTCTGCGGCCATGGTTCGAGACGGCGCTTCGCGCCTCCTCACCATGAGGATGTGCATGTTGCACGGCGTGTGAACACGTTCGGTCGACTAGGAGCGAACGACTAATCGCTGCTATTTCGGGCCGAACGCCTTGAAGGTGATGATGGTGTGGGTGTCCTTGATGCCGGGGATGACCTGGACCTTTTCGGCGACGAAATGGCCGATGTCGGTGGTGCGGTCGACATAGAACTTCACCAGCAGATCGTAGTCGCCGGCGGTCGAGTAGATTTCCGAGGCGATCTCGGCTTCGGCGATGGCATTGGCCACCGCGTACGACTGGCCGAGCTCGCATTTGAATTGGACGAAGAAGGGGATCATCGGTCTCTCCGGCGGGTTCCTTTGGCGGCCATGAAGCCCAAAACAGCCGGCGGTGGCAAGCTTGCTGCGGCGGGTGCGGCACGCTACCTAGGCGGCCCGGGCGTGCGCCCGAATTCCCACTGTCGCGAGCAGCCATGGCCGTCCCCATCGCACTCACCATCGCCGGTTCGGATTCGGGCGGCGGCGCCGGCATCCAGGCCGACCTGAAATCCTTCGCCGCCAACGGCGTCTATGGCGCATCGGTGATTACCGCGCTGACGGCGCAGAACACGCTGGGCGTCTCGGCCATCCATCAAGTGCCGGCGGATTTCGTCACCGCGCAGATCGATGCTGTCATGAGCGACCTCGCGGTCGCCGCGGTGAAGATCGGCATGGTGGCACAGCGCGACGTCATCGCGGCGATCGCCGCCGGGCTCGATCGCTGGCGCGCGCCGAACGTCGTGCTCGACCCTGTGATGGTCGCGACGTCCGGCGACTGGCTCATCGCCGACGATTGCGTCGATGCGCTGAGGCGCGAACTGATCCCACGCGCGCGCATCATCACGCCGAATCTTCCCGAGGCGGCGGCGCTGCTCGGCGAAGCAGTCGCGACCGACGAGGCGGCGATCCGGTCTCAAGGCGAGCGCCTGCTGACGCTCGGCGCGCGCGCGGTCCTGATCAAAGGCGGTCACGGCGATGGGCCGACCAGCACCGACTATCTGATCGACGAATCCGGAACGACGGTGCTGGCCGCGCCGCGCATCGCCACCCGCAACACCCACGGCACCGGGTGCTCGCTGTCCTCGGCAATTGCCGCCGGGCTCGCTAAAGGCTGGGATCTCGATGCTGCGGTGCGCGAGGCCAAAGCCTGGATCAGCGCCGCGATCGCCGCCGCCGATCAGCTCGAGATCGGACGCGGACACGGGCCGATCCATCACTTTTATGCGTTCAATTAGCGTGTGGTGAGCGAGGGGCGGTCACGGCATTGCGCCGGCGAAGCATGACGTGGCGATACCGATCAATTGATACTTGAAATCAAGATTGAACGTGGGGCCGGCACATAATCGGCAGTTGAGCGTTGGTGCGCACCTGTGTGAGAGCGCCAATGACAGTATCGAGTTTAGCAGACGAATTCCGGCGATTTATCCACCAATCAGATTTTCCCTGTGTCGGCGCCAAGTCGGCTCTCGCCAAGGGGACGCTTCATATCCTGGAAGCAAGAGATATCCGTTCCAACTGGGATGACCGTCGCATCTACGACGGCATCAGCAGGGTGATTCAGGATTACCACGCCGATCGTGCTCTGTTTCAGAGCCTTGCTGTCGTGTTCGAGGGGCCGCGCGATATCGACGAAAAAACGTTCGAGCGGTTTCTGTGGGCGCGTGCCGAGAGCCTCACCAATAAAGACACCTGGCTCGGCAAGCCCTATGATCAGCGCGTGAGCAGCGATCCGAGCAACGCGCATTTCTCGCTCAGCTTCGCCGGCGAAGCGTTCTTCATCGTCGGGCTGCATCCGAACGCCAGCCGCCCGGCCCGGCGTTTCAAGGCGCCCGTGCTGGTGTTCAATCTGCACGATCAGTTCGAGCAACTGCGCAAGCAGGGACTGTACGAGCGGCTGCGGGCGAAGATCATCGAGCGCGATGTCGCGCTGGCGGGCTCGATCAACCCGATGCTGGCGCGACATGGCGAGATGTCCGAAGCGCGGCAGTACAGCGGGCGCATCATCGCCGACGAGAACTGGGTGTGCCCGTTCAATCCGGTGGAGCGGGCATGAATTCGGCGGTGACGATCCCGCCGCGCTCGGGCACCGCGTTCCGCCTGACGAAAGGGCAGAGCCTGACGGTGATCGATCCGGAAGGCGAGCAGGTTTCTGACCTCGTGGTGTTCAACGCAAGCGATCTCGGCGAAGTCATCTCATCCGGGCGGAGCCTGGACTACGCCAGCAAGCTGTATCTGACGACGGGCGATCCGATCTACTCGAACCGCAGCAACGTCATGCTGACAATCGTCGAGGACACGGTCGGTCGCCACGATTTCTTGCTGACGCCGTGTTCGCGAGACACGTTCCGGATCATCTATCACGACGAGGATCCGCATCAGGGCTGCTTCGGCAATCTCGAAGCTGCGCTGGCGCCGTTCGGCGTCGGGCCGGACGCGATTCCGATCGCGTTCAACTGCTTCATGAATGTCGTCATCCAGCCCGAGACCGGCGCATTCACGGTCGAGGCGCCGCTCAGTCGCGCCGGCGACTACATCAAGTTCCAGGCCGAGATGGATCTGATCGTCGGGCTGACGGCCTGCTCGGCGCTGCAATCCAACAACTACGCCTTCAAGCCGATCGAATATCGCGTGGCATGACGACCGCTCGTGCCGATGCCCGCTAATTCGGCCGATAACGGTAAGGTTTTCCTTACTCCGACGAAGGCCTTAGGCGCTATGTGACAAGTTGTCGTCGGGCCGTCGTACTCGGCTGATATGCCGAAATCGTAAACGAAATTTACGATTCGACGCGGTGCGATGACCCCCGATCTCGACAAGTCCCTGGTTGAAAACGCTTACGCCCGCTGGGCTCCGATCTACGATGCCGTCTGCGGCCCGGTGATGGTCAAGGGACGGCGGGCTGCCGCAGCCGAAGCGCGTAGCCACGGCGGCAAGATCCTGGAAGTCGGCGTCGGTACCGGTCTGTCGTTCGACGATTACGACGCGACTACCGAGATCACCGGCATCGATCTGTGCGAGCCGATGTTGGAGAAGGCGCGCGCCAAGATGGCGAGCGGCCGCTATCCGTGGGTCAAGGACGTGCGCCAGATGGATGCGCACGCCATGCAGTTCGCCGATGAGACCTTCGACTGTGTTGTCGCGCAGTTCGTGATCACGCTGGTTGCTAATCCCGAGCAGGTTTTGTCGGAGTGCCACCGCGTGGTGAAGCCGGGTGGCCGCATCATCCTGGTCAATCATCTGTACTCGGAAGTCGGCGTTGCTGCGGCGGTCGAGCGCTGGGCGGCGGAGAAGACTCGCAAGCTCGGCCTGCGGCCGGAGTTTCCGTTCGCCCGGCTGCAGGCCTGGGCGCAGTCGAACAACAATGCGGTGCTGATCGAGCGACGCAAGATCAAGCCGTTCGGCATCTACACGCTCGTGTGTTTCGAGCGAACCCCGACGCCGATGGCGGCCTGAGGGGCAACGGCATTGTCATCTGCCGCCAACGGGCGGCCTGGCATGGGACACAAGCCAATGAGCGACGAAAGTCCGGAACGACGCTTTCGTACCCTGTTCATCTCCGATGTGCATCTCGGCGCGCGCGGCTCGCAGGCCAATCTGCTGCTCGACTTCCTGCGCGTCCACGATGCAGACACGATCTACCTGGTCGGCGATATCATCGACGGCTGGGCGCTGAAGTCGAGCTGGTACTGGCCGCAATCGCACAACGACTTCGTGCAGAAGATGCTGCGCAAGGTCCGTAAGGGCGCGCGGGTGATCTACATCCCCGGCAATCACGACGAATTCCTGCGCTCGTATTACGGCACGCATTTCGGCGGCGTCGAGGTCGTGGAAAATGCCGTGCATATCGGTGCCGACGGCAAGCGCTATCTGGTGATCCACGGCGATATTTTCGACCTCGTGGTGCAGAACGCGCGTTGGCTCGCGCTGGTCGGTGACAAGGCTTACGATCTCGCCATCCGGCTCAACCGGATCGTCAACGCGTTCCGCCGCTGGTTCGGCGTGCCGTATTGGTCGCTGTCGCAGTGGGCCAAGCACAAGGTCAAGAACGCGGTGAACTACATCGGCGCGTTCGAACAGACGCTTGCGCAGGAAGCCCGCCGTCACAGCACGGACGGCGTGATCTGTGGTCACATCCACACGGCCGCGATCCGCGACGAGCACGGCATCCGCTACATGAATTGCGGCGACTGGGTCGAAAGCTGCACGGCGATCGCCGAGCATGAGGACGGCCGGTTCGAGATCATCACCTGGACCGATCTGCTGAAGCGCAATCTGCCGGTGCCGACAGTCGCGGCGCGGGCCGCCTGATGCGCATCCTGATCGCGACCGACGCCTGGCATCCGCAGGTCAACGGCGTCGTCAGGACGCTGACCATGATGGCCGAAGCGGCGCGCTCGCTCGGCACCGAAGTGGTGTTCCTGACGCCGGAGACGTTTCCGACCGTCCGGCTGCCGAGCTATCCGGATCTGCGGATTGCCATTCCCAATCCCTTCAAGGTCGCGCGGATGATCGAAGCCGCGCAGCCCGACTGCATCCACATCGCGACCGAAGGCCCGATTGGCCTTGCGGCCCGGCGCTATTGCCGCAAGCGCGGTCTGCGCTTCACCACCAGCTTCCACACCCGCTTTCCTGAGTACGTGTCGGCGCGCGTGCCTGTACCGGAATCCTGGGTATGGGCGCTGCTGCGGCGGTTTCACGGCGCCAGCAGCGCAGTGATGGCCGCGACGCCGGCACTCGCCGACGAGCTTCGCGGCCGCGGCTTCCACAACGTCGTGCTGTGGCCCCGTGGCGTCGACGGAAGTCTGTTTCATCCGCGTGATGGCGCTGATCTTGGCCTGAAGCGGCCGGTCTATCTGTCGGTCGGACGCGTCGCGGTGGAGAAGAATCTCGAAGCGTTTCTGTCGCTCGATCTGCCCGGCACGAAAGTGGTGGTCGGCGACGGCCCGGCGCGGGCAGCGCTGGAGCGCGATTTCCCCAATGCGGTGTTCCTCGGCGCTCGCCAGGGCGAAGCGCTGGCGCAGGTCTATTCGGCGGCCGACGTGTTCGTGTTTCCGAGCAAGACAGATACTTACGGACTTGTGCTGCTCGAGGCGCTGGCGAGCGGCGTGCCGGTCGCGGCGTTCCCGGTCACCGGTCCGCGCGACGTGATCGGCGATGCGCCGGTTGGCGTGCTGAACGACGATCTGGGCACCGCCTGTCTCGGCGCCCTGAACATCCCGCAGCAGGCCTGTCTCGACTTCGCGGCGGATCACACCTGGGCGGCCTCGGCGCGCGCCTTCATCGACAACGTGACCCGCGTCTGGCTGCTCGACCCCGAGCACAAGCGCAGCCGCGCCCTCGGCAAAGAGAGCCGCTTAGTGGCCTGACGCGGCGCTCCGCCTTGCCGGTATCCGGCTCAGCGGAGTAGAAGGCGGCATGACCGATTTCACAGGACTTCCCGTCACCGCGGCCGATATCGACGCCGCGGCCACGGTGCTCGCGCCCGTCGCGGTGCGCACGCCCTTGCTGTCGTCGCCGGCGCTCGACGCCGTCACCGGCGCTCGGGTCTTCATCAAGCCGGAGATGCTGCAGCGGACCGGCTCGTTCAAATTCCGCGGCGCCTTCAACAAGCTGTCGTCGATCCCGCAAGCGGCACGTACCGGCGGCGTGGTGGCGTTCTCGTCCGGCAATCACGCCCAGGGCGTCGCGGCGGCGGCGCAGCTTCTGAACATGCAGGCCACCATCGTGATGCCGGCCGATGCGCCGCTGTCGAAGCGCGAACGCACCAAGGGCTATGGCGCCGAGGTGGTGCTGTACGATCGAGATCGTGAGGACCGCGAGGCGATCGCCCGCGACATCGCGACCAAGCGCGGCGCGACGCTGGTGCCGCCCTATGACGATCCCAAAATCATCGCCGGGCAGGGCACCGTCGGCCGTGAGATCGCCGAGGATCTGGCCGCGCTGGGGATTGCGCCGGACTTCGTCGCGGCGCCGGCCTCCGGCGGCGGGCTGATCGCCGGCACCGCGACTGCAGTGAAGGCGCGGTTTCCGCACGCGCAGCTGCTGTCGGCCGAGCCGGAGGCGTTCGACGACCACGCCCGCTCGCTCGCCGCCGGCCGCCGCGAGCCGCACAGCGCCAGCGGCCGCACTATCTGCGACGCGCTGATGGCGTCGATCCCGGGCGAGATCACCTTCGCGATCAATCAGCGCCTGCTGTCGCGCGGCGTCACCGCGTCCGACGCTGAAGTCGGCGCCGCGGTGGCGTTGGTGTTTCGCGAGCTGAAGCTTGTGGTCGAGCCGGGCGGCGCCGTTGCGCTGGCGGCATTGCTGGCCGGCCGCATCGAGGCGCGCGGCAAGACGGTGGTGATCGTGCTGTCGGGCGGCAATGTCGATGCCGACCTTTTCGCCGAGCTGATCCAGGCCTGAGCCTGAGGCTGTCAGGAGAAGAACGCGACTTTCTCGGCCTGACTCATGCGCCGGAACGGCGTCAGCGCCGTATTGCTGGCCGGGGCCGGCGCCACGATTCCGTTGGCCAGCACGGCCGCGCCGAGCGACGCCGGGGCCTGAGCGGCCGCCATCTGTTGCTGAGCAACCTGCTGCTGTGTGACCGGCTGAGGCGACACCATCGCGGCCGTCAGCGGCGCGGGTTCGGCGTAGGCGACCGCGGACACTGTCTCGGCTGCCGATTCGAAGGAGACCGGCTCCTGCGCCGGGACACCTTCCTCCTGGAGGCCGCCATCGAACTCGTCCTGCAGATCCGGCGCCGCCATCTCCTGGGCGATCAGATCGAGAATGGCGTCGTCTTCGGCGGCCTCCGCGTCGAGCGCGACGACTTCTTCGAGCAGTCGCTCTGCTTCAGCGGCCGGGGACTTCGGCCAGCTGCGGCTCGGGCGGGAACGCGCGAAATTCGGGTTCCGGTTGTGGGCTGGGCGTCCG
>NZ_BADD01000177.1 GCF_000333455.1 Rhodopseudomonas sp. B29 | reverse complement strand
CGCGCAGCTTGAAGGCCGGCCGGGTTTTTCGTTCATCCGCGCCGATCTCGCAGATCGCGCGGCGACGGCGGCGCTGTTTGCGGAGCATCGCTTTCCGGTCGTGATGCACTTGGCGGCCCAAGCAGGCGTGCGCTATTCCCTCGATCATCCGCATACCTATGCGGACGCCAATCTCCAAGGGTTTCTCAACGTGCTCGAGGGTTGCCGCCATAACGGCTGCGAGCACTTGATCTATGCGTCATCGTCGTCGGTATACGGCGCCAATACCAAGCTGCCGTTCTCGGTCGAGGATCGCACCGATCAGCCGATCAGCCTGTACGCGGCGACCAAGAAGGCCAACGAGTTGATGGCGCATTGCTACAGCCATCTGTACCGGCTGCCGACCACCGGCCTGCGCTTCTTCACGGTTTATGGACCTTGGTATCGGCCCGATATGGCGCTGTTCCTGTTCGCCAACGCCATCACTCAGGGCAAGCCGATCCGGCTGTTCAACCATGGCCAGATGCGCCGAGATTTCACCTTCGTGGGCGATGTCACACGTGTGATGCTGCGGCTGGTGGATCTGGTGCCGTCGGGCGAGGACGGTCCGCCGGCCCGGATCTACAATGTCGGCAACCATCGCCCGGAAGAGCTGATGCATGTCGTCGGGCTGCTGGAACAGGGCTTCGGGCGCACGGCCATCAAGGAGATGCTGCCGATGCAGCCGGGTGACGTTCTGGAGACGTTCGCCGACGTCGACGCCCTGATGCGCGACGTCGCCTTCAAGCCGGAGACGGCAATCGAGGACGGTGTCCGCAGCTTTGTGTCATGGTACCGGGACTATTTCCGGGTTTGAGCATATCCGGTTTTTCCACCGAATTCCTCGTTTTGGCGTTGTAATCGTCTGAATCAAAACGTGTTTGGGCGAGTTTCGCGGGTCATCGCCACACCTGTGACGGCGTGGTAGGGAAACCCCAGATTAACCTTCGAGGTCACGATCTCATGAGTTCCAGCATTCCCGACGAGCCCAAAGCATCCCTCCGCGTCGGCGTCATCGGCGCCGGGGTGATGGGCACCAATCATGGTCGGGTGCTCGCGGGACTGCCCGGGGTGACGCTGGTCGGGATCGTCGATCCGCTGCCGGAACATCGCAAGCGTGCGGCTGAATTGATCGGCTGCCCGACTTTCGCGACCGTGGACGAGCTGCTGCTCGCCGGCGTCGAAGCGGTAACGATTGCCGCTCCGACGCATTTGCATCACGAGGTCGCGCTGGCCTGCATCGCTCGCGGTGTCCACGTTCTAGTTGAAAAGCCGATTGCCTCGACGGTCGAAGAGGGGCGCGAGATCGTGGCTGCCGCCCGCAAGGCTGGCGTCACCCTCATGGTCGGCCATGTCGAGCGCTTCAATCCGGCGGTGGCGGCGATCAAGCAGGCGATTCGCGACGAGGACATCCTGTCGATCGGCATCACCCGGGTCGGTCCGTTCCCGCCGCGCATGTCGAATGTCGGCGTGGTGATCGATCTCGCCGTCCATGACATCGATCTGATCCGCTGGTTCACCGAATCGGAAATCACCCAGGTCCAACCGCAGCTTTCCAGCGCCGTTGCCGAGCGCGAAGACATCGCGCTCTTACAATTCCGCACCGCCTCGGGCGTGCTGGCCCATATCAACACCAACTGGCTGACGCCGTTCAAGGCGCGCAACGTCACGGTGGCGACGCGCGGCAAGTACGTGATGGGCGATCTGCTGACCCGGCAAGTCACCGAATGCTTCGGCTTCAAGGCCGACGGCAGCTACTCGATGCGGCATCTGCCGGTCGGCCACGACGAGCCGCTGCGGGCAGAGCTGATGTCGTTCGTCAGCGCAGTGCGCAGCCGGTCCGCGCCGGCGGTGTCGGGCGAAGAGGGGGTCGCCAGCCTGGAGATCGCGATCCAGTGCCTGGAGCCGGCCGGCAAAGCCGCCGTCGAGACGATGCCCAAGCCGCGTCGTGCCGCCGGCTAGTCGGCGTGTCCGAGAGCTTCCGCTTCCGCTCTTTTTCTGTTCCCGCTTAATCCAGCAAGGCCCATGAACCAGCATCTTCGAACCGATCCTGTGCCCTTCATCGACGTCGG
>NZ_BADD01000178.1 GCF_000333455.1 Rhodopseudomonas sp. B29 | reverse complement strand
CGGCGGTCGACGGCCACATTGCCGACATCCGCGATCGCGACCGCATTTTCCAATTGCTGCGCGAGTCAAAGCCGGACCTCGTATTCCACGCCGCGGCGCTCAAGCACGTGCCGATCNTGGAGCGCGACTGGAGCGAGGGCGTCAAGACCAACATCTTCGGTTCGGTCAATGTCGCCGACGCAGCGCAGGCCGCTGGTGCCGAGGCGATGGTGATGATCTCGACCGACAAGGCGATCGAGCCGGTGTCGATGCTCGGCCTCACCAAGCGGTTCGCCGAGATGTATTGTCAGGCTGTGGATCGCACTCTCGCCGCGAGCGCTGCCGGCAATTCGCCGATGCGGCTGATCTCGGTGCGGTTTGGCAACGTGCTGGCCTCGAACGGATCGGTGGTGCCGAAGTTCAAGGCGCAGATCGAAGCCGGCGGTCCGGTCACCGTCACGCATCCCGACATGGTGCGTTACTTCATGACTATCCGCGAGGCCTGCGACCTCGTGATCACCGCCGCGACCCACGCGCTGGCGCAGCAGGAATCGGATGCATCGGTGTTCGTGCTCAGCATGGGCCAGCCGGTGAAGATCGTCGATCTCGCCGAGCGGATGATCCGGCTGTCCGGATTGCAGCCCGGCTACGACATCGAGATCGTGTTCACCGGGGTGCGTCCGGGCGAGCGGCTCCACGAGATTCTATTTGCCGAACACGAGCCGTTCACCGAGACCGGCATCTCCGGCATCGTCGCGGCGCGGCCTCACGAAATGCCGCTGCCGACCCTGCGCGAATGGCTGTCCTCGCTGCAGCAGGCGATCGAGGCGCGCCGCTACGAGCAGGTCGTGGAGATCTTGAAGAACGCCGTGCCGGAATATCGCGACACTGCCGCCGCAAGGGCGGACCAGACGCCGAAGGCCGAATTGTCGAAGTAATTACGCTTTGCGCGGCGTCGCGAAGCGGATCAACAGCAGCGCGACGATCACGGCGCCGACGGCCAGCGCGATGCCATCGACGATCAGCGAGTTCATCGCCACCGAAATTGCGGCCAGCGCTGCCAGGATGATGTTGGTCGCGAGCACATGGCCGGACACGGCGAGCACCGAAAAGCCGTTGTCGGTGGCTTGCTGATAGAAATGCGAGCGGTGGGCCTGCCAGAATTGTTCGCGCTTGGCCATCCGCCGCAGCAGCGTCACCGTCGCGTCGGCGAGGTAGTACAACGGCAGCAGCAGCGCTGCGGCCGGATGTCCCAGCACGGCAAGCTGCAGCAGGCACCAGCCGAGCAGAAGACCGATCGGCAGGCTGCCGACGTCGCCGAGAAACACTTTGGCAACGGGCTTGTTGAACGGTGCGAATCCCAGCATGGCGCCGCCGAGCGCCGCCGCCAGCAACGCGGCCGGTGTCGGCAGTACGCCGGCCCATCCGAAAGCCGCGAGCGTCAGCGACAGGGGAACGACTTCGGCGACGGTGATCCAGTCCAGCCCGTCCATGAAGTTGACGAGGTTGACGAACCACAGCCCGGCGATGAAGGCGACGGCGCGCTCGAGGCCGAGCGGCAGCGCGGGGACGACACGCAGCTCGCTCGGTAGCGTGAACACCACCGCTGCGACGGCCAAAGCTTGCAGGCCCAGTCGCGGCAGCACACCGAGCGGCCGGAGGTCATCCACCGCGCCGACGGCGGCGATCAGCAGCGTGGCGGCGAGTAACCAGATCGGCAGGCCGGCGCTGGGTGCAGCCACTGCGCTTGCAAATTCGGCGACTACCAGCGTTGCAGCGATCACCGCGATGCCGGCGCCCTGCGGGGTCGGCACCTTGTGGGACGAGCGGGCGTTGGGGCGCGCCAAAGCATAGCGGCGCAGCAGCGGCATCAGCACCATCGTCAATCCGGCGCAGCCGAGGGCGCCTGCAACGAGCGCGATGGTGATCAGCGATGCGCCGGTCATCGGATCACTCCGGCACGTCGATCGGGGCGTCGCCTTTGGCGGCCTTCTCGGCGCTGAGGATCCAGATCAAGCCCCCGAGGGCGCCGACGACGAAGTACACCGCCCCGAACAGCAGCGAGACGTTGACGCCTTCGCTGGCGCCGATGCCCGCATAGCCGAAGGCGAGACCCATGCTGGCTTCGCGCAAACCCCAGCCTGCGATCGAGATCGGGATCACGGTGATCAGCATCACGATGGGCACGAGCTGGAGCAGTTGCCAGAAATCCGCCGGCGCCGCGATGGCCCTGGCGACGCTCCACGCCACCGCCACCGCCAGAATATGGATCGACAGCGACGCCGCGACGATCATCGGCCCTGTCCGGCTCGCGGTGAGTATGCGGGACGTGATCCGCGAGCATTCGAAGAAGTGCCGCGTCGGCCAGACCCGTGTCACCAGGT
>NZ_BADD01000179.1 GCF_000333455.1 Rhodopseudomonas sp. B29 | reverse complement strand
GCGGGCCTGCGGATCGGCGCCGGCGACGTTGAAGTAGCGCAGCGCGACGTAGTTGAGGCCGTAGGCCTCGGCGGCGTCGTGCAGCATGATCTCGGTCATCAGCTTGGAACGGCCGTACGGCGACAGCGGCCGCGTCGGCGCATCCTCGCTCACGGGCGTACGGTCGGGATTGCCGTAGACCGCTGCGGTGGAGGAGAAGATGAACTTGCCGACGCCAGCTCTCACGGCGGCGCTGAGCAGATTGCGCGAGGTCGCGGTGTTGTTGCGATAGTAACCGAGCGGATCGCGCATCGACTCCGCCACGATCACCGAGCCGGCGAAATGGATGATGGCATCGACGTCGTGCGAGGCGATGACACCCGCGACGAGATTTTCATCGCCGGCATCGCCGATGAACAGCGGCACGCCCTCGGGCACGGCATGCGAGAAGCCGGTCGACAGATTGTCGATCACCACGACGCTCTCGCCAGCCTCGGCAAGCGCCAGCACGGTGTGGCTTCCGATGTAACCGGCGCCGCCGGTGACCAGCACGGTCATGATCGGGTCTTTCGGTTCAAGGCCATCTGGATCAAGTCCAAAGTCGTCGGTCGTTCAGCCTGTCGACAAAGGATGGAATTGCGGTATAGCGAAGCCCAAATCCGGCGCCCCGATCCCTTCGGCGCGCCCGCAATCGACTTTATGGTTGCCAATCTATAACCGTATCCGAGCCTTTTGGCGGCCGTATGGGGTCGATGACCGACATCCTCATCATCAAGACGTCGTCGCTCGGCGACGTGGTGCATCAGATGCCCGCGGTCACCGATGCGGCCCGCGCTTGCCCGGGCGCACGGATCTCCTGGGTGGTGGAAGAGGCGTTCGCGCCGCTGGCGCGGCTGCATCCGGCGGTCGGTGAAGTGATTCCGGTGGCGACGCGGCGCTGGCGATCGCAACTGACGCAGCGATCGGCATGGCGCGAGATCGCCGACTTCGGCGCGCGGCTGCGCGAGGCTGATTTCGACCGGGTGATCGATACGCAGGGGCTGACCAAATCGGCCGTGATCGCCAAGATCGCCAAGGGCGAGCGCCACGGCTACGACGCGCAGAGCATCCGTGAACCGTTCGCGTCGCGCTTCTACGATGTGCGCCACAGCGTCAGCCGCGCACTGCATGCGGTGACGCGCAACCGGCTGCTGACAGGACTGTCGCTCGGCTATCAGCCTGCAGCGGAGATCGACTACGGCCTGATCGCGCCGCCGAAAGCCGGCAATGAGCGCACCGCGTTGCTTCTGCATGGCACGTCGCGCGCCTCCAAGGAATGGCGCGCCGAGGATTGGATCCAGACCGGGCGTTGGCTGCAAAACAGGGGACTAACCGTTGTCTTGCCCTGGGGCAGCGAGGCGGAGCGGCTGCTGTCGGAGCGGCTGTGCGAGGCGATTCCGGGCAGCCGTGTGCTGGCGCGCCAGGCGCTCGATCTCACTGCGCAAGTGATCGCCGGCGCATCGCTGGTGATCGGCGTCGATACCGGGCTTCTGCATCTCGCTGCGGCCTATCGCGTGCCGTTGGCCGGCATCTACGTGTCGACCGATCCGGGACTGACTGGCCCGGCCGGCAGCGGCGCCATGACGGTGCTGGGCGGCAAGAACGGCGGGCCGTCGGCGCGTCAGGCGATCGAGGCTGCGGAGCGGCTGCTCAGTTAGGAACCGGAGTGGGGCGCAGCGCACCGGCGAGTACCTGTGCGACGAAGCCGTCGATGTCTCCACCTTTGAACTGATAGCCGGGCAGGCCGGCGGCCTGTGCCGCCTGAATGTCGACGTCGCTGTCGCCGATCACGAAGCTGTTCGCCATGTCGACCGGCCAGGCTTTCGCCAGATCGAGGATCATGCCGGGGCCGGGCTTGCGATCGTCGCAATCGCGGCGATAGGCCTCGACGATGCCGTCGGGATGATGCGGGCAGAAGCGGATGTCGTCGATGACGGCGCCTTGGGAGCGCAGTTCCTCGAACATCCAGCGATGCAGGGCGCGAACTTCGTCCTCACCGAATAGTCCGCGCGCGACGCCGGATTGGTTGGTAATCACCAGCACGTAATAGCCGGCCTCGTTGAGACGCCGGATGGCCGCGGAGATACCCGGCATCCAGCGAAAGCGATCGCGGCTGCCGACATAATGATCGTTGTAGTTGATGACGCCGTCGCGATCGAGAAACGCAGCCGGCCGCCGCGGCGGTTGGCTCGCGCTGCTCATCAGGCCGCAGCGCCGAGCCTGTGCTCGACCTCGTCGCAGATCGCGTGGCCGGCGAGCAGATGGATCTGCTGGATGATGGCTGTCTCCGCGCTCGGTGCGGCGAGCAGGTGATCGCAATGCGCCGCCATCGCGGTGCCGGCGCTGCCGGTCATGCCGACCGTGACGAGGCCGCGTGCGCGCGCGACCTTCAGCGCAGCGAGCACGTTGGGTGAGCGTCCCGACGTAGTCATGCCGATGAAGACGTCGCCGCGCTGGGCCGAGGCCTTCGACCTGCCGGGCGAACACGTGGTCGAAGCCGTAGTCGTTGGCGATCGCCGTCAGTGCCGAAGTGTTCGGTGGTGAACGCGTTCGCCGGCCAGGCCGAGCGCTCGCGTTTGTAACGGCCGATGATCTCGGCGGCGATGTGCTGGGCGTCGGCGGCGCTGCCCCATTGCCGCGATTGAGGATCTTGCCGCCGCCGCGTAGCGCCGCGATGCAGGCTGCCGCGATGGTTCGCGTTGCGTCCATCAGGGCGGCGTCCTTCAACGCCGCCGCGAGCGCGTCGAGCGAGTTCTGGAAATGCGCGGCGATGCGGTCGTGGCTCAAGTCTCACCCGATGGTTGGACGGTCGGCATCGGTAAAGCCCAAGGCGCCGGTCGGCGCAAGGCTAGGTCGGATTGGGGGACAGGCCGGCACCGGCGAGCGCCGCCATGGCGGCCGTCATCACGTCCTCGACCGGGATGTCCCGCATGCAGCGATGATGCAGCATCTTGCAGGTCGGCTTGTGGCAGGGGCGGCACGGAATCTCCGTCTTGGCCTGGATCACCGCCTCGATCGGATTGAGCGGGGCATAATGCCAAGGGCTGGTCGGGCCGAAAATGCCGATGGTGCGGCTGCCGATCGCCGCCGCGACATGCAGCAGGCCGGAATCGTTGGAGATTACCAGATCGGCGGCAGCGAGCCCGAGAATGCCGTCACGGAGGTCGGTGCCGGTGAGGTCGCGCACCCGCGGGCCGCCGGCGGCGACGATCTCGGTCGCTTTCTCCGTCTCGCCGGGGCCGCCGATCACCCACACCTCGAAACCGCGATCTGCCAAAGCTTTTCCGGCCTCGACATAATAGGTCCAGCGCTTGGACGGCCCGACGGCGCCGGGCGCCAGTGCAACGACGCCGCTGCCTTTCAACCCGCGACGCTCCCGCCACGCTGCGATTTCTGCTTCGGGGACAACGAGTTGCGGCTCGGGCCAATCGAGCGGAAGCTCGATATCCGGCGGCAGCGCAAGCGCCGCACAGCAGTCGATCATCCGCGGCAGCTTGCGTTCGCCGCGCCGCCAGTCGTTGAGTAGGCCGAACCGGACTTCGCCGATGAAGCCGGTGCGGTTGGGGATGCCGGCCAGCCATGGCGCCAGGGTCGATTTCCAGGTCCGCGGCATCACCAGCGAATCGCCGTAGCCCTCGCGGCGCAGGCGGGCCGCCAGTTCGCGCTGCTTGCCAAGCGCGATCTTGCCGCGCGGCAGATCGTAGACGATCGCCTGCCGGACGCCGGGCATATAGTCGACCAGCGGCGCGCACAGCGTGGTGGTCAGGACGTCGACCGGCCGATCCGGCCAGCGGTCCTTGAGCACGCGCACGACCGAGTGGCACCGCACGAAATCGCCGATCCACATATAGGGGATCAGCAGCACCGGGCTGGTGCTGTGCCGGTCGGCCGCCTGGGCCAGGCTGGATTTGAGCGAATCGTAATTCATTTATAGACGCGGGGCCCGAGGCTCCTGGCGGGATTTCAGCCTATGGCGGTAAAGGCTGCGCCGCCCGCCGTCCAGCCGGGATTTCGAATAGCGGTCTTGGGATCGGTTTGTCCCCGGCTTGGCGTTGCCTGCCGAACCGGTCTGGGCAAAGGTGGCCGCGCAAATCGAGGCGGGATTCATGCTGCTTGTCCCGGGGGCGCCGGGTTCATCGGATCGAACATCGTTGCGGCGCTGAACGAGGCCGGCCGCGCCGACGTCGTGGTGTCGGACGTGCTCGGTCACGACGGCAAATGGCGCAACCTTGCCAAGCGCCAGCTCGCGGACTTCGTGCCGCCGGCCGATCTGGTGTCCTGGCTGCAGGGCCGCAAGCTCGACGCCATCTTCCACATGGGGGCGATCTCCGAGACCACCGCCACTGACGGCGATCTGGTGATGGAGACCAATTTCCGCCTGTCGCTGCGGTTGCTCGATTGGTGCACCGAGACGCGCACGCCGCTGATCTACGCGTCGTCGGCCGCGACCTATGGCGATGGCGAGCAGGGCTTCGACGACGATCCGTCGCTCGAGGCGCTGAAGCAGCTGCGGCCGATGAACCTCTATGGCTGGAGCAAGCATCTGTTCGACCTCGCGCTGCTCGAGCGCGCGCGGCGCGGCGACAAGCTGCCGCCGCAATGGGCCGGACTGAAGTTCTTCAACGTGTTCGGACCTAACGAGTACCACAAGGGCGCGATGGCCAGCGTGCTGTCCAAGCGCTTCGACGACATCCGCTCGGGCCGCGTCGTGCAGCTGTTCAAATCACATCGCGACGGCATCGCCGACGGCGATCAGCGCCGCGACTTCATCTATGTCGATGACGTCGTGCGGGTGATGATGTGGCTGTTCGCGACGCCGTCGGTCAGCGGCCTGTTCAATGTCGGCACCGGGCAGGCTCGCAGCTTCCGCGATCTGATGCTCGCCGCCTACGCGGCGCTCGGGCGCGAGCCGAACATCGAGTACATCGACATGCCTGAATCGATCCGGAACAGCTATCAGTATTTCACCGAGAGCAAAACAGACCGGCTGCGCCGCGCCGGCTATAACGGCGGCTTCACGTCGCTCGAGGACGCGGTCGCATCGTATGTCGGCGGGTATCTCGACCGCAGCGATCNGTATCGCTGACGCCGCCGGAGCGTGGAGTTCAATGTTGGATTTCGACATTCTGCTGCAATCAATCGCCCGCCAGACCGTGCTGTGCGTCGGCGATCTGATGCTCGATGAGTTCGTTTACGGCGAGGTCTCGCGGATTTCGCCCGAAGCGCCGGCACCGGTGATTGCGGTCCAGCGCAGCGAGATCAATATCGGCGGGGCCGGCAATGTCGCCCGCAACGTCGCGGCGCTCGGCGCCCGCTGTCTGTTCGTCGGCCTGATTGGTGACGACGTTGCCGGCCGCACGCTGTCGGATGAATTGGCCAAGGAGCCTTTGATCGAAGCGCACCTGGTGCGCGATCCGGCGCGGCCGACCACCCGCAAGGTGCGTTTCGTCTCCGAGCATTTCTCCACACACATGCTGCGAGCGGACTGGGAAACGGCATCGGCGGCCACTGGTGAGGTCGAGCAGCGACTGATCGACGAGATCATGCCGCTGGTCGAGCACGCCGATATCGTGCTGCTGTCGGACTACGCCAAAGGCGTGCTGACGGCCCGGCTGATCGCAGCGGCGATCGAAGCCGCGCGGCAGCGTGGCAAGCGCATCATCGTCGATCCGAAGAGCGCAAATTTCGCACTCTATCGCGGCGCCACTTTGCTGACGCCGAACCGCAAGGAATTCGCCGCCGCGACCCGTACCGCGGCCGAGACGACGGACGAGATCGCCGTCGCCGCGCAGGATGCGATCGCGCTGGCCGAATGCGAAGCGCTGCTGGTGACCCGCAGCGAGCACGGCATGACGTTAGTGCCGAAGGGCGGCGAGGCGATCCACGTGCCGGCGCTGCCGGTGAAGGTTCGCGACGTTTCAGGCGCCGGCGACACGGTGGCGGCGACGCTCGCTGTGGTGCTCGCGGCAGGCGCCGACTGGGCGACCGCGATGCGGGCGGCGAGCGCCGCTGCCGCGGTCGCGGTCGGCAAGAACGGCACCGCCGTGGCGACCCCGGCGGAACTGCGCCGCAAGGTGCTGCCGCATGCTTCGCTGGCCGCCGAGGAAAAGATCGTCGGCCATCCCGATGACCTCACGCAGCGTCTGACGGAGTGGCGCCGCGAGGGACTGCGGGTCGGCTTCACCAATGGCTGCTTCGACATCCTGCATCCCGGCCACGTCAAGGTGCTGACCGCGGCGCGCCGCGCCTGCGATCGCCTGATCGTCGGTCTGAACAGCGACGCGTCGGTGCGCAGGTTGAAGGGCGAAGGTCGCCCGGTCCAGAACGAGCGCGCCCGTGCCGAGGTGCTGGCGGCGCTGGAAGCGGTCGATCTCGTCGTGATCTTCGAGCAGGACACCCCGCTCGAACTGATCACCGCGATCGAACCGAGCGTGCTGGTGAAGGGCGGCGACTACACCCGCGAAACCGTGGTCGGCCACGAGATCGTCGCCGCCAGGGGCGGTGAGGTGCTGCTGGTCGACACGCTGCCGGGACACAGCACCACCTCGCTGGTGGCGCGCGCACGCGAGGGCCAGCTATGAGCCGGACCGCGCCGAGCAGAGTGCGCGTGCGATGACACCGATCACGCGCTTCACCTATCGAAACTGGCTGATCGCGCTGCACGACGTGCTGGCGACCGCCGCGGCCGTGGTGTTGACCTTCCTGCTGCGCTTCGACGGTCAGGAATTGTGGGACCGGCTGCCGCTGCTGCTGAAGATCCTGCCGTACTTCGTCGTGTTCAGCTTCTTCGTCTGCTACGTGTTCCAGCTCACCACGACGAAGTGGCGCTTCATCTCGATCCCGGATCTTCTGAATATCCTGCGCGCGTCGAGCGTGCTCACCGTGGCGTTGTTGGTGCTCGACTACATTTTCCTCGCGCCCAACGTCTACGGCACCTTCTTTCTCGGCAAGACCACCATCGTGATCTACTTCTTCATGGAGGTGGCCTTCCTGTCGGGCCTGCGACTGACCTATCGCTACTTCCGCTACACCCGCGCCCGCAATAAAGCCCGCACCATGGATGCGGCGCCGACCTTGCTCATCGGTCGCGCCGCCGAAGCCGAGGTGTTTCTGCGCGGCGTCGAGAGCGGCGCGGTGAAGCGGCAGTGGCCGATCGGCATCCTGTCGCCGGCAATGTCGGATCGCAATCAATCGATCCGCGGCATCCCGGTTCTCGGCGGCATCGACGACCTGTCCAACGTCGTCGAGGATTTCGCCAGCCGTCAGCGTCCGATCGAGCGCGTCGTGATGATGCCGTCGGCGTTTGAGGACGACGCGCAGCCCGAATCCGTGCTGATGCGCGCCCGCAAGCTCGGCCTCGTCGTCAGTCGTCTGCCGTCGCTGGAAGAGAGCCGCGACACGCCGCGGCTGGCGCCGGTCGCGATCGAAGACCTGCTGCTGCCGCCGACCGTGCGGATCGACTATGACCGCTCGAGCGTCTTC
>NZ_BADD01000180.1 GCF_000333455.1 Rhodopseudomonas sp. B29 | reverse complement strand
GAGTTCGCGGATGTGCTCGAGATAGTTGCGGCCGACGCACCAGATCCGGCGCACCGGGAACGTCTTGCTATCACCCTGACGGGCGAGGGCGGCTTGCGGCGGCGGTGCGATCACGGTGTTCGAAGTGCTCATGAGTGACTTTCGCAAGGTAGAGGCGGGGAGGGGCTTGGCGAAGAACGCAGAAGATCAAGTTCAGGAGGCGAGGTCGGCCGGAGCCAGCGCCGGCGTGTGGCGCTGCTGTAGCCGGAAGAACGAGGCGTAGCGACCGCCCTGGCGCAGCAGGTCGTCGTGACGGCCGCGTTCGACGATCTCGCCGCCCTCAACGACCAGAATGGCGTCGGCGTGCATGATGGTGTGCAGACGATGCGCGATCACGATCGTCGTGCGGCTCTTGCACAGATGCTCGATCGCTTCCTGCACCAGCTTTTCGGATTCGGAATCGAGCGCTGCGGTGGCCTCATCCAGCAGCACCAGCGGAGCATCGCGCAGCAGCGCGCGGGCCACGGCGATACGCTGGCGCTGGCCGCCCGAGAGCTGCGCGCCGTGCTCGCCGACCGGCGTGTCGTAGCCCAGCGGGAAGCCCATGATGAAATCGTGCGCGTGCGCGGCCTTGGCGGCGGCGATGATCTCGTCGTCGCTGGCGCCGATCTTGCCGAATGCAATGTTGGCGCGGACGGTGTCGCGGAACAGATAGACGTCCTGGCCCACATAGGCGGTCTGCTGCCGCAGCGAGTGGCGCGAGCGCTCGGCGATTTTCTGGCCGTCGATGGTGATCGCGCCGCTCAAGGGTTCGTACATGCGCAGCAGCAGCGCCAGCACGGTCGACTTGCCGCCGCCCGACGGGCCGACCAAGGCCGTCATCTTGCCCGGCTCGGCAACAAAGGACACGTGCTTCAGCACCGGCTCGTTCGGCCGATACGAGAAGCTGACGTCGCTGAGCTCGACCCGGGCTTCGCTGATCGCGAGCGCCGGCTTGTCGCTGTCGTCCGGCTCGCTAGGCGGCGAGTCGATGATCTCAAGCAGCATCCGGGCGCCGACCAGGCCCGAGTTCAGTTCGATGTTCAGCCGCGCCAGCCGTTTGGCCGGCTCGTAGGCGAGCAGGAACGCGGTGAGGAAGGAGAAGAACTGGCCCGGAGTCGCGCCGGTCGCGACGACGCGATAGCCGCCGTACATCAGCGACAGCGCCACTGCGATGCCGCCGAGCGTTTCCATCAGCGGGCCGGAGCGGTTCGACACCTTCGCCATCTTGTCGGCGTTGGCCTGCACCGCGGCGATGTTGGCGTCGATGCGTTCGCCCATCGTTTGTTCGAGCGTGAACGCCTTGACGGTGCGGATGCCCTGCAGCGACTCCTGCATGGTCTCGAGGATTTGGGCGTTGCCGGTGAACTGCGTCAGCGCCAGGCCTTTGACCCGGCGCACCAGCTTGCGCACCACTATGATGGCGGGGCGGCGCGACCAGAAGGCCGAACGTCGCCATGAACGGATCCTGCGACACCATGACGATGACGAGGCCGATCAGCGACAGGAAATCGCGGCCGAGCGCGTTGATCAGCAGCGTCAGAACGTCGGTGACCGAGTTGGCGCCCGCGGTGAGCCGCGCGAGGAACTCGGAGGAGTGGCGCTGTGAGAAGAAGCCGATGCTCTCGTTCATCAGCTTGTGGAACATCCGCCGCTGATTGTTGGCGAGGATCGCGTTCTTGATCTGCGTCAGGATCACCGACTGGCCGTAGGTCGCCGCGCCCTTCGCGCTGAACACCAGCAGCGTCACGATCGACATGATCATGATGCCGGGCAGGTTGCGATCCACATAGGCCTGGTTGATCACCTGGCCGACCAGATACGCCGAGCCCGACGTCGCGGCGGCCGCGACCGCCATCATGCCGAACGCCATCAGGTAGCGGCGCCAATAAACCGCGGCCTGTTCCGTCACGAGGCGACGGATCAGGTGCCACGCGCCGTAGGGATCGTCAGTGATCTTGCGAGGGGCGTCAGGCATCCGCGTTCCAAGGACGACGTCGAACAGGGCTCGCGCGTCGGGTCGGCGTGCGAAACGCCGAGTCCTTGCCCGCAATGGGGTGGCATTTCAAGCCAAAACCGCGTTCGGCAGCTCTGCGTCAGGCCGGAATGGCTTGCGATTCAAACACTTGCGCCGGCTGGGGCGGGTTTGCCGCAGCTTTAGCAGCTTGTT
>NZ_BADD01000181.1 GCF_000333455.1 Rhodopseudomonas sp. B29 | reverse complement strand
TCTGGAACGCACTCCTGCATCAACTGCCACACGCTGCTCGGCGAGGGCGCCTACTACGCGCCGGAGATCGGCAACGTCTGGGTGCGCTGGGGCGGCGACAAGGATCCGGCGCAGGCCCGCGAGATGCTGAAATCCTGGATGGCGGCACAGCCTTCCGGCGTCGAAGGCCGCCGTCAGATGCCGCAGTTCCATCTATCCGATCAGGAGGTCAATGATCTGGCCGACTTCCTGGAATGGACCAGCCGCATCAAGAATCAGTCCTGGCCGCCGAACAGCGCCGGCTGAGCTTCACCCTTGTCTCCATCCGAAAGATGATCGCGATGAAATACCAAACCCAAAAGGTCGCGCTGCTGTACTTTTATGGTGCGCTGACGCTGTTCCTCGCCCAGGTGTCGTTCGGCGTGCTCGCCGGCACGATTTACGTTATGCCGAACACGCTGTCGGTGGTGCTGCCCTTCAACATCGTCCGCATGATCCACACCAACGCGCTGATCGTGTGGCTGCTGATGGGTTTCATGGGCTGCACCTATTATCTCATTCCCGAAGAGACCGAGAACGAGCTGTTCAGCCCGAAGCTGGCGAAATTCCAGTTCTGGCTGTTCTTCGCGGCGGCTGGCGCGGCGGTGGTCGGCTATCTGTTCCACTATCACGAAGGCCGCGAATTCCTCGAACAGCCCTTCGTCATCAAGGTCGGCATCGTCGTCGTCTGCCTGATGTTCCTGTTCAACATCACCATGACGGTGCTGCGCGGGCGCAAGACCACGGTCACCAACATCCTGCTGTTCGGGCTGTGGGGCGTGGCGATCTTCTTCCTGTTCTCGTTTTACAACCCGGCCAATCTCGGCCTCGACAAGATGTACTGGTGGTACGTCGTCCATCTGTGGGTCGAGGGCGTGTGGGAATTGATCATGGCCTCGGTGCTGGCCTTCCTGATGATCAAGCTCAACGGAATCGATCGCGAGGTGGTCGAGAAATGGCTCTACGTCATCATCGGTCTGGCGCTGTTCTCCGGCATCCTCGGTACCGGCCATCATTACTACTGGATCGGCGCGCCGGCGTACTGGCAGTGGATCGGTTCGCTGTTCTCGACGCTTGAAGTCGCGCCGTTCTTCACCATGGTGGTATTCACCGTGCAGATGACCTGGAAGGCCGGCCGCAAGCACGAAAACCGCGCCGCGCTGCTCTGGTCGGTGGGCTGCTCGGTGATGGCGTTCTTCGGCGCCGGCGTCTGGGGCTTCCTGCACACGCTGTCGGCTGTGAATTACTACACCCACGGCACGCAGGTCACCGCAGCGCACGGCCATCTCGCCTTCTTCGGCGCCTATGTGATGCTGAACCTCGCGATGATGACCTACGCGATTCCGCAGCTGCGCGGCCGCGCGCCGTATAATCAGTGGCTGTCGATTGCGTCGTTTTGGCTGATGTGCACGGCGATGAGCGTGATGACCTTCGCGCTGACCTTCGCCGGAATCATCCAGGTGCATCTGCAGCGCGTGCTCGGCCAGAGCTTCATCGAGGTGCAGGATCAGCTCGCGCTGTTCTACTGGGTGCGGCTCGGCTCCGGCGTCTGCGTGTTGATCTCGGCGCTGATGTTCGCCTTCGCCGTGCTGGTGCCCGGCCGCGAAAAGCAGGCGGCGCTGCGCGGTGCGTTGCAGCCGGCAGAGTAACCAAACGCCAAAGTGGCCGCGCCACGGCGCGGCCGCATCCCCTCGCTGGATCCGGAGATCGCCATGAAGCCCGCTCTGCACGCCGTCGATGTCTCAGTGCCCGTGCCGCCGCTCTACACGCCGGCCGGCAACGAATGCGCGCTGTTCGAACATGCCTGGAAGCGCCGCGTGCCGCTGCTGCTGAAAGGCCCGACTGGCTGCGGCAAGACGCGGTTTGTTGCCCATATGGCAGCGAAGCTGGGCCTGCCGCTGTTCACCGTATCGTGTCACGACGATCTCACCGCGGCGGATCTCACCGGCCGCTATCTCTTGAAGGGCGGCGAGACCGTGTGGGTCGATGGCCCGCTGACCCGTGCGGTGCGCAGCGGCGGCATCTGCTATCTCGACGAGGTCGTCGAAGCCCGCAAGGACGTCGCCGTCGTGCTGCATCCGCTCGCCGATGATCGCCGCGTCTTGCCGTTGGAACGCGCCGGCGAAGAACTGATCGCGCCGCCGCACTTCATGCTCGTGGTGTCGTACAATCCCGGTTACCAGAGCCTGTTGAAAGCGCTCAAGCCATCGACGCGGCAGCGCTTCGCCGCGATCGAATTCGGCTTCCTCTCGCCCGAGCAGGAGATCGCGGTGGTTGCAGCGGAAAGTGGCCTTTCCGCCGAGCGCGTCGCGCCGCTGGTGAAGCTTGCCGGCAAGCTGCGCAAACTCAAGGGGCACGATCTCGAGGAAGGCGTCTCGACGCGCCTTCTGGTGTACTGCGCCAGCCTGATCAGCGAGGGCCTGCCGCTGCGCGATGCCGTGCTGGCCGGGTTGATCGAGCCGCTGACCGACGAGCCTGAGGTGAAGGCGGCGCTGATCGAAGTGGCGAATGCGGTCATTGGATGAGTAAGTCGCTCGCCCCGAGTCATTCCGGGGCGCCGCGTAGCGGCGAACCCGGAATCTCGCTGCCTCCACAACATCGGGATTCCGGGTTCGCGAGCTTGCGCTCGCGCCCCGGAATGACGTGCTTGGGATAGCTCATCATGCTCGACTTCCTCGAACTCGAAGAAACCGTCGGCCGCGCCTGGCATCGCCTTGTCGGGCGCGCAACGAGTTATCTCGATCATCCGGAGGCCGCGGCGACGCTGAATGAGTGCCGCGCCTCGCTCGGCGTGATCTATCGCGGGCTCGGCGGCGAGAGCGCGGTGCAGCTTGCGCCGAGCACCGCGCGTACGTCGGAGCATCGGTTGGGGTGGCGGGCGCGGATCGGACTCGGTGAGGAGCGGCTGGCGCAGCCCGGCCGCGACGAGGCCACGCTTTTCCTGCCGGAGCGGATCGCGCTGTTTGACGATGCCAACCTCAATCGCGGCCTGTATCGCTGGCTCGCGGCGTGGTTCGCGATCACCGACCATGATTTGATCGACGAAGCCGATCCGCTGCGGAACGATCTCCTCAAGCTGCGCCGCGCTCGTGAGATCACATTCGCGGTGATCGACGCGTTTCCGGGGCTGGGTCGTCTGCATCTTCAGCTCGGCGAAGCGTTGGTAGCGGCGCGGCCGCGGCGATCCTTGCCGAAATTCGAGCATGACATCGAGACCTCGGTCCTGGCGCTGCTCGGTGCTGCGGTCAGGCCGGACTCCGAGCTGTGGCGCATGATCAATTCGGACGAGCATCTCACCATCAAGGCGCCGGCCGGCTATCAGCCGTTCCTACCCTGTCCGCTGTGGGGCGAGGTCTGGAGCCGAGCGGCCGATGCGCCTCAGCGCGATGCCGATGATGACGATGATGGAGCGGCGGCGAAGTCGTCGGAGGCGCGGCGTAGGTCGGCCAAGCGCAAATCGGAGGATGGTCCACAGCGTGATCCGCTTGCGCTCAATCGGTTCGAGAAGATTCTGGCGATGGCCGAGATGGTCAATGTCGAGCGCCCGACCGACGAGGATGATGATGAGCATGCCGACAAGGCCGCCGACGATCTCGAAGAGATCACCATCGGCAAGTCGACCGAGAAGCCGGCGAGCAAGTTCCGCTTTGATCTCGACCTGCCGCCGCAGGCCGCCGAGTCGAGCCGGCTCGCGACCGGCAAGCTCTATCCCGAGTGGGACTACAAGCGCGGCGCCTATCTGCCCGATCATTGCCGTGTGCTGGCGCAAGACGCGTCCGAGCAAGGCGAGAGCTGGAGTTGCGACGAGACGACGCGTGCGCTGATCAAGCGGGTGCGGCGGCAGTTCGAGACGCTGCGCCCACGCCACGAGATGCTGCGCGCCCAGCAGGACGGCAGCGAACTCGATCTCGATGCCGTGGTCCGGATGCAGACCGAACTACGCGCCGGGCAGGGCGGTTCGGATCGGCTGCATATTGCGGCAAGGCCGCAAGGTCGCGATCTGGCGGTGACGCTCTTGGTCGACGTTTCACTGTCGACCGACGCCTGGATCGACAATCGCCGCGTGCTCGATGTCGAGAAAGAGGCGCTGACCGTGCTGGCGCACGGCATCGAAGCCTGCGGCGATCAGCACAGCATCCTGACCTTCACGTCACGCCGGCGCGATTGGGTGCGGGTCGAAACTGTGAAGGATTTCGGCGAGCCGATGAACGCTACCGTCGAGCGACGCATCGCTGCACTGAAACCGGGCTACTACACGCGGATCGGCGCGGCGCTCCGCCATGCGTCCGCCGAGCTGGCCAGGCAACCACAAAGGAAGAAGCTGCTGTTGGTGCTGACCGACGGCAAGCCCAACGACATCGATCACTATGAAGGCCGGTTTGCTCTGGAAGACAGCCGCAGGGCCGTGCAGGAAGCGCGGCGCAGCGGCATCGCCGTGTTCGGCGTCACGGTCGACGCTGCCGCGCAGGATTACTTCCCGACGCTGTTCGGCCGCGCCGGCTATGCGATCGTCGGCCATATCGGCCGGCTGCCCTCAGCGCTGCCGGCGATCTATCGTCATTTGCTGGCGTAAAACGACTGACTACACAGCGTCTAGTCATGTGCTGAGTCGTCATCCTGAGGTGCGCGCAGCGCGCCTCGAAGGATGCGGCCAAGAGGGCTTGTGGCCCATCCTTCGAGGCCCGCAGCGCCGCGCTATGCGCGGCCCAGCGGGCACCTCAGGATGACGGCGGTGTTGCTATCAGCGGTGTAAAGAATCCGGAGTGCGATTACTTCGGCGCGGCGATTGAGACCTTGAGTGTGCCGATGCCGTCGACACCGCATTCGATCTGGTCGCCGGGCTGCAACGCCGCGACACCGGCCGGTGTGCCGGTCATGATGATGTCGCCGGCGCCGAGTTCGACCTGCAGCGACAGCTTGGCGATGATCTCCGCGACGTTCCAGATCATCTCCGACAGATCGCCGCTCTGGCGATCGGTGCCGTTGACCTTCAGCCAGATCTTGCCCTTGCTCGGATGGCCGATCTCGAAGGCCGGGCGCAGCGCGCCGCAGGGTGCGGAGAGATCGAACGACTTGCCGATCTCCCAGGGCTGTTCCTTCTTGCGCGACGCCATCTGCAGATCGCGCCGGGTGAGATCGACGCCGACGCCGTAGCCCCAGACGTGATCGAGCGCCTTGTCGGCCGGAATGTTGAGGCCGCCGCTCTTCAGCGCGACGACGAGTTCGACCTCGTGCTGGAAATCCTTGGTCAGCGGCGGATACGGCACGGTGGCGCCATCG
>NZ_BADD01000182.1 GCF_000333455.1 Rhodopseudomonas sp. B29 | reverse complement strand
GGGCTGTCAGCGTCGGCCTCGTCTTCATGTCGGTGGCGGCGGTCGATTTCATCATGGGCTCGTCGCGCGTGTTCATCGAGCTGCCGCAGGCGCTGCAGGGCCAGATCGACCTCGGCGGCGTCGGCATCGGCCGCTACCGGCTGATGATCATCGTCATCTGCGGCCTGCTCACCGCCGGCCTGCAACTCACCCTCGCCAAGACCCGCTTCGGCAGCCGGCTGCGCGCCGCGGTCGACGATCCGCGCGTCGCCTCCGGCCTCGGCATCAACGTGCCGCAGGTGTTCGCGCTGACCTTCGCGTTCGGCTGCGGCCTCGCCGGCTTCGGCGGCGCGCTGAGCGCCGAGATCCTCGGCCTCGATCCGTATTTCCCGCTGAAGTTCATGATCTACTTCCTGATCGTGGTGACCGTCGGCGGCTCGTCGTCGATCACCGGACCGTTCCTCGCCGCGATGCTGCTCGGCATCGGCGACGTCGCCGGCAAATACTACGTCCCCAAGCTCGGCCCGTTCGTGATCTACACCATGATGATCGTGATCCTGATCTGGCGTCCCAACGGCCTGTTCGGCCGCACCGCGGCGCGGTGACGCCATGACCACGCCATCCGAAAACGTCGGTTATCACGCGCGGCGCAGCGCCCGCTGGCATTGGGGCGAGGCCGCGTTCTGGATCGCGCTGGTCGGCTGCGGCCTGCTGTTCCCGTCGCGCTATCTGATCATGACCGAGATCCTGCGGCTCGGCCTGTTCGCGCTGTCGCTCGATCTCATCCTCGGCTACGCCGGCATCGTGTCGCTCGGCCACGCCGCGTTCTTCGGCGTCGGCGCCTACTGCGCCGGGCTGATGGCGCTACACGGCATCGTCAACGAACCGCTGCTGGCGCTCGTGGTCGCAGGCCTCGTCGCCGGCGTGCTCGGCCTCGCCACCAGCATGCTGGTGATCCGCGGCGTCGATCTGACGCGGCTGATGGTGACGCTCGGCATCGCGCTGTTACTCGAGGCGCTCGCCGAACGCTTCTCCAACATCACCGGCGGCACCGACGGTCTGCAGGGCATCACCATGCAGCCGCTGCTCGGCCTGTTCGAGTTCGACATCTTCGGCAAGGTGGGGTTCTGGTACACGCTGGCGGTTTTGTTCGTGCTGTTCGTGCTGGCCCGCCGCATCGTGCATTCGCCGTTCGGCCTGTCGCTCCGCGCCATCCGCAACAACCCGCTGCGCGCTGCCGCGGTCGGCATCCCGGTCAATGCCCGCCTCGTCGCGGTCTACACGCTGGCGGCGGTCTATGCCGGCATCGCCGGCGCGCTGTTCACGCAGACGACGCAGCTCGCCTCGCTCGACGTGTTCTCGTTCGAGCGCTCGGCCGATCTGATCCTGGTGCTGGTGCTCGGCGGCACCGGCTATCTGTATGGCGGTCTCGTCGGCGCGGTGATCTTCAAGATCCTGCAGGAGACGTTCTCGACGCTGACGCCGCAATACTGGCTGTTCTGGATCGGCCTCGTGCTGGTGGTGATCGTGATGATCGGCCGCGAGCGGCTGGAGCGCTGGGTGTTTTTCCTGCCCAACCTGGTGATGCGGACATTCCGCAGTGCCAAAGCGGGAGGCGCGAAATGACCTACGCGCTGCAGACCATCGGCCTCGACAAGCATTTCGGCGGCCTTCACGTCACCCGCAATCTGTCGCTCAACATCGCGCCCGGCGCCCGCCACGCGCTGATCGGCCCCAACGGCGCCGGCAAGACCACGGTGATCAACCAGCTCACCGGCGTGCTGAAGTCCAACAGCGGCCGCATTTTGCTCGAAGGCGAAGACATCACCGCGCTGCCGGTGCACAGGCGCGTGCTGCGCGGTCTGTCGCGCACCTTCCAGATCAATCAGCTCTACGCTGACCTGACGCCGCTCGAGACTATCGGCCTTGCAGTTTCCGAACGCTCGGGTCACGGCCACGACTGGTGGCGGCGCATGGGCACCCGCAGCGACATCAACGACGAGATTGCCGAGAACCTGGCCCGCTTCAAGCTGCTCGACGTGATGAACGAGCCGACCGGCCGGCTGCCCTACGGCAAGCAGCGCCTGCTCGAAATCGCCGTGGCGATCGCCACCAAGCCGCGCGTGCTGCTGCTCGACGAGCCGGCCGCCGGCGTGCCGGAGAGCGAGCGCCACGACATCCTGGCTGCGGTCGCTAACCTGCCGCGCGACGTCACCGTGCTGCTGATCGAGCACGACATGGACCTGGTGTTCTCCTTCGCCGACCGCATCTCCGTGCTGGTCGCCGGCGCACTGCTGACCGAAGGCCCCCCCGACGAGGTCGCGCGCGATCCGCAGGTCAAGGCCGTGTATCTCGGCGAGGACGCAAATGTCTGAGCTGCTGACGATCGACAAGCTACGTGCCGGCTACGGCGAGGCGGTTGTGCTGCCGTCGATGTCGTTGACGCTGGCGGAAGGCGAAGTGCTGGCGCTGCTCGGCCGCAACGGCACCGGCAAGACCACGCTGATCAATTCCATCGTCGGCGTCACGCGCCGCTTCTCCGGTCACATCAGGATCGGCGGCACCGACGTCACCGCGCTGCGGCCGGACCAGCGGGCCCGCGCGGGCATCGGCTGGGTGCCGCAGGAGCGCAACATCTTCAAGTCGCTCACCGTCGAGGAGAACCTCACCGCGGTGGCGCGGCCCGGCCCATGGACCGTCGAGCGCGTCTACCAGATGTTTCCGCGGCTCGAGGAACGCCGCGCTAATTTCGGCAATCAGCTGTCCGGCGGCGAGCAGCAGATGCTGGCGATCGGCCGGGCGCTGACGCTGAACCCCAAGCTGTTGCTGCTCGACGAGCCGACCGAAGGCCTGGCGCCGATCATCGTCGATGAACTGCTCAAGGCGCTCGGCGAGATCACCCGCTCGGGTGGCATGTGCTCGATCATTGTCGAGCAGAATGCGCGAAAAATCCTCAATCTGGCGGATCGGGTTGTGATATTGGAGCGCGGCACCATCGTTCATCAGGCGTCGAGCGCTGCGCTGCAGGCCGATCCCGCAACGTTGGAACGATATCTGGGGGTGTCCGGCGCGGCCGGGCACTGAGTTGAAATCTGGGAGTGAGACCGATGCAAAGAACCAAAGCCCCGTTCCGTGCCGACGAAGTCGGCAGCCTGCTGCGTCCGCAGAAGATCAAGGAAGCCCGCGCCAAGCTGGAGAAGGGCGAGATCACCGCCGCCAACCTGCGCGAGATCGAAGACAGCGAGATCGAGAAGGTCGTCCACAAGCAGTCGGCGATCGGCCTGAAGCTCGCCACCGACGGCGAATTCCGCCGCTCGTGGTGGCATTTCGACTTCCTCTCCAAGCTCGGCGGCTGCGAACTCTATCATCCCGACGCCGGCATTCAGTTCTCGGGCGTCCAGACCCGCAACGACTCGATCCGCGTCGTCGGCAAGGTCGACTTCACCGACGATCATCCGATGCTCGATCACTTCCGCTTCCTCAAGAAGCAGGCCGATCAGGCCCATGTCACCGCCAAGATGACGATCCCGTCGCCGGCCGTGCTGCACTTCCGCGGCGGCCGCAAGGCGATTTCCAAGGAGGTCTATCCGGATCTCGACGGTTTCTTCGAGGACACCGCCAAGGCCTATCGCAAGGCCGTCAAGGCGTTCTACGACGCCGGCTGCCGCTATCTGCAGTTCGACGACACCGTGTGGGCCTATCTGTGCTCGCAGGAGGAGTTGCAGAAGGCCCGCGCCCGCGGCGACGATCCGGACAATCTGCAGCAGATCTACGCCCGCATCATCAACTACGCGATCGCCGAACGCCCGAGCGACATGGTGATCACCACCCACGTCTGCCGCGGCAATTTCCGCTCGACCTGGATTTCGTCCGGCGGCTACGAGCCGGTGGCCGAGACGCTGCTTGGTCAAATCAACTACGACGGCTACTTCCTGGAATACGACTCCGAGCGCGCCGGCGGCTTCGAGCCGCTGCGCTTCCTGCCCAAGGGCAACAAGGTCGTGGTAGTCGGCGTCATCACTTCGAAGTTCGGCGAGCTCGAGAGCAAGGACGCCATCAAGCGCCGGCTCGAGGAAGCCTCGAAGTTCGCCGCGCTCGATCAGCTCGCGCTGTCCCCGCAATGCGGCTTCGCCTCGACCGAGGAAGGCAACATCCTCAGCGAGCAGGAGCAGTGGGACAAGCTCCGCCTCGCGGTGGAAGTCGCGCAGGAAGTCTGGGGCAAGTAAGCGCAGCCTCGCTTGGCGTCATTGCGAGGAGCGCAGCGACGAAGCAATCCAGCCCCGTGCGTGGGCTGGATTACTTCACGGAGCCTGTGCCTGGACGGCGTGTAGCGACGATCCGGGTGCTGGCAATCACGGCTCCGGTTCTGATTTCATCAGAACCGGAAAAGCTCTAGGCGTCGCCCCGCCCCACACCTTGATACGCAAATCCGTGTTCGGCCATCTGCTCCGGCCGATACACGTTGCGCAGGTCGACGATCACCGGCTGCGCCATTACCTGCTTGAGCCGCGGCAGATCGAGCGCGCGAAATTGCACCCATTCGGTGACGATGACCAGAACATCGGCGCCCTGCGCACAATCATAGGCGTCGGTGCAATAGGTGATGTCGGGCAGTTCGGTCTTGGCCTGCGCCATGCCGACCGGATCGAAGGCGCGCACCTGCGCCCCCATGTCGATCAGGCCGGTGATCAGCGGGATCGACGGCGCGTCGCGCATGTCGTCTGTGTCGGGCTTGAAGGTCAGCCCCAGCACCGCGACGGTCTTGCCACGGATGTTGCCGCCGAGTGCGTGCGCGACCTTGCGCGACATCGCGCGCTTGCGGTTGTCGTTGACGGTGAGCACCGCTTCGATGATGCGCAGCGGCACGTCGTGGTCGTGCGCGGTCTGCACGATCGCGCGGGTGTCCTTGGGGAAGCAAGAGCCGCCGAAGCCGGGGCCGGCGTGCAGAAACTTACTGCCGATGCGGTTGTCCATGCCGATGCCGCGGGCGACATCCTGGACGTCGGCGCCGACCTTCTCGGCGAGATCGGCGATCTCGTTGATGAAGGTGATCTTGGTGGCGAGGAAAGCGTTGGCCGCGTACTTGATCAGTTCGGCGGTGCGCCGCGCCGTGTACATCAGCGGCCCCTGGTTCAGCGACAGCGGCCGATAAATCTCGCCCAACACCTTGCGGGCGCGCTCGTCCGAGGTGCCGATGACGATGCGGTCGGGGAACTTGAAATCGCGGATCGCCGCGCCTTCGCGCAGGAATTCCGGGTTGGAGGCGACCGCGGCGTCGGCCGCCGGGTTGGTCTCGCGGATCAGCCGCTCGACCTCGTCGCCGGTGCCGACCGGCACGGTCGACTTGGTCACCACCACGGTGAAGCGCTTCAGCTTGGCGGCGATCTCGCGGGCCGCCGCATAGACGTAGCTGAGGTCGGCGTGGCCGTCGCCGCGCCGCGACGGCGTGCCCACCGCGATGAACACCGCATCGGCTTCGCCCACCGGATCGGTCAGGTCGGTGGTGAAATCGAGCCGGCCGGCTTTGACATTGGCGGCGACGAGCTCGTCGAGGCCGGGCTCGTAGATCGGAATCTCGCCCCGCTGCAACGCGGCGATTTTGTCGGCATCCTTGTCGACGCAGGTCACGCGGTGACCGAAATCGGCGAAACAGGCGCCCGACACCAGTCCGACGTAGCCCGTTCCGATCATCGCAAGTCGCATGTGAGGTCCATTTTTGACTGAAACCCGCGCCGCAGCGCGTGACGCGCGAGTCTCTTAGCAGATGCCACCGCGTTCCCCAATCACCAGGGTCTGCACCACAAAAGCGAAGCGCAGGTGACAGACGAATGTCATGCTCGCGATGGCTTCCGCCGGTGGGCAGACAGTGGTACGGCAGTGGGACGAAACCGCGTGGCCCACCCATGAACAACAGCCAGCTGCTGGATCGGATCGCCGACTACTGCCGTCTCGCCGGGATGGCGGAGACCACGTTCGGCCGCCGGGCCGTCAACGACGGCAAGTTGGTGCACCGGCTTCGCGAGGGCAAGCGCATCACCGTCGATACGCTGGAGCGGATCGAGGCCTTCATCGCCGCCGGGCTCGGCAATCCGCCTCCGCCCCGTGGGCTGACCGTGCCGCCGGAGCGGCGCGATCCGCGCAGCAATTTCCGCTTCTTCGAGAACCGCCAGAAGTACCTGCTGTTCGTCCACACCTGCAGCGAGAAGCGGGTGGTGGCCGACCGGGTGGCGCTGGAGCTGGCCAGCATCCATCCGCAGCCTCCGGCGCTGCGGGTGTTCGACGCCGGCTGCGGCGACGGCACCGTGCTGGCGCGGGTGCTGCGCTCGATGCACCATCGCTTCCCGCATATGCCGTTCTATGTGGCCGGCAAGGAACTCAGTCTCGAGGACGTCCGGCTGACGCTGGACAAGGTCGCCGACCGGCTGTTCGAGCATCCGGCGACCGTGTTCGTTCTCACCAATATGTATTACGCCGAAGCGCCATGGCTGACGCCGCGCTCGCCGGCCGCGGCGGCGGCGATGATCTGGCACGAGGTACCGCTGCAGGGCGATTCCTCGGGCGAGTTCGAGGCCCAGATCGCCGGTCTCGGCCCGTTCTTGCAGGACCATTGGCGCGCCAGCGTCTCACCGCGCACCGGCATGCCGGTCTATGAGCGCCCGGTGACGATCGTGCTGTACCGCGAGGATCACCGTTTCCTGCTCGACCAAGTGATTCCCCGGGCCGGCCGGACCGAGGCCAATTTCGACCTGATCATCGCCTCGCAGCCCTATCGGGCCAAATCCGGGGTCAACTTCCGCGCCAAGCGGATCGTCGCCCCGCTGGCCCGGGCGCTGCGGGCGGGTGGCCGGCTGATCGGAATTCACTCCTACGGCCACGATCCGGGGCTGGAAATCATCCAGTCGGTGTGGCCGGACGAAAACCCGTTCTCCGTCAGCCGCCACGAACTGCTGCGGGCGGTCAAATACGAACTGGGAACAGCCGGGAGAGACCTCAATTTCAACGCTTATGCGGATAGCCGATCGATATTTCGTTATGATATGGAAGCCCTGCCAAACGAGGTCACCGGGTCGATCGGCAGTTCGACGGCATTTGCCGCCTGGAATGCGGCGGTGTATGTCGCTCAGATCGAGGACGACCGGCTCGCGGATATGACCCAGGGCGGCCAATATCTCGATGCGACCAGAGAGGTTCTGCGCAAGCACAGCGGGCTCTGGTTTTACGACGAATCCTACGTCATCTCGCGCCGGCGCGGCTGACAATCCAGGATCAGGTTCATGACAGAACCGTCGGAAGGTTCCGACGGAAAAGGGGTTGGGTAGATGCGCGCGTCCTACATGTTCACGTCCGAGTCGGTGTCGGAAGGTCATCCCGACAAGGTTTGCGACCGGATTTCCGACGAGATCGTCGATCTGTTCTTCCGTGAAGGGCCCAAGGCCGGCATCGATCCGTGGGCGATCCGCGCCGCCTGCGAGACGCTGGCGACGACCAACAAGGTAGTGATCGCCGGTGAGACCCGCGGCCCGTCCTCGGTCACCAACGAGCACATCGAACACGTCGTCCGCGAAGCCATCAAGGACATCGGCTACGAGCAGGACGGCTTCCACTGGAAGACCTGCGACATCGACATCCTGCTGCATCCGCAGTCGGCCGATATCGCCCAGGGCGTCGACGCGCTGCAGCCCGGCACCAACAAGGAAGAGGGCGCCGGCGACCAGGGCATCATGTTCGGCTACGCCACCAACGAGACGCCCGACCTGATGCCGGCGCCGATCTTCTACGCTCACAAGATCCTGCGGCTGATCTCCGAAGCCCGCCACTCCGGCAAGGAGAAGGTGCTGGGCCCGGATAGCAAGAGCCAGGTCACCATCCAGTACGAGAACGGCAAGCCGCAATACGTCCGCGAGATCGTCGTCTCGCACCAGCATCTGGTCGAGGACATGAGCTCCAGCCAGGTGCGCGACTGCGTCGAGCCCTATGTCCGCCAGGCGCTGCCGACCGGCTGGATCAACGACAAGACCATCTGGCACATCAACCCGACCGGCAAATTCTACATCGGCGGTCCGGACGGTGACTCCGGCCTCACCGGCCGCAAGATCATCGTCGATACTTACGGCGGCGCTGCCCCGCACGGCGGCGGTGCGTTCTCCGGCAAGGACCCGACCAAGGTCGACCGCTCGGCCGCCTATGCGGCGCGCTACCTCGCCAAGAACGTCGTCGCCGCCGGCCTCGCCGACAAGTGCACGCTGCAGCTCGCCTACGCCATCGGCGTGGCGCGGCCGCTGTCGATCTACATCGACACCCACGGCACCGGTAAGGTGTCGGAAGACAAGCTCGAGACCGTGGTGGCCGAGGTGATGGACCTCACCCCGCGCGGCATCCGCACCCATCTCGACCTCAACAAGCCGATCTACGCCCGGACCTCGTCCTACGGCCATTTCGGCCGTACCCCCGACGCCGACGGCGGCTTCTCCTGGGAGAAGACCGATCTTGCCGACGCGCTGAAGCGCGCGGTGTAAGTAAGCAACGACGCCTTCTCTAACCTCTCCCCGCGTGCGGGGAGAGAGCTTGCCCCCGGGCTTGACCCGGGGGGCGCCCGGCATAGCGCAGCGAAGCCGGGCGGGTGAGGGGGCGCCTCCGCGCAGCCGAGCCGCTCGGGCTCGCGGAGACGCCCCCTCATCCCACCCTTCTCCCCGCGTGCGGGGAGAAGGAGCAGGCAGTGCCACAAAGCGCCCGAATTAGTTTGGTGTGCTTAGTTCGACCGACACCGACATCAGGAAACCCATCCGCATGACCGCCAAGTTTACCGACTACATCGTCAAGGACATCGGCCTCGCCGAGTTCGGCCGCAAGGAGATCTCGCTGGCCGAGACCGAAATGCCCGGCCTGATGGCGACGCGCGAGGAATACGGCCCGAAGCAGCCGCTGAAGGGCGCCAAGATCGCCGGCTCGCTGCACATGACGATCCAGACCGCGGTGTTGATCGAGACGCTGGTCGCGCTCGGCGCCGAAGTGCGCTGGGTGTCGTGCAACATCTACTCGACCCAGGATCACGCCGCCGCCGCGATCGCCGCCGCGGGCATTCCGGTGTTCGCCGTGAAGGGCGAGACGCTGAAGGATTACTGGGACTACACCGCCAAGCTGTTCGACTGGTCGGACGGCGGCACCCCGAACATGATCCTCGATGACGGCGGCGACGCCACCATGTTCGTGCATCTCGGCCTGCGCGCCGAGAACGGCGACACCATGTTCCTCGATCAGCACAACAGCGAAGAGGAAGAAGTGTTCTTCGCGCTGATCAAGCGCATCCTGAAAGAGAAGCCGAAGGGTTACTTCGCGACGCTCGCCAAGAACATCAAGGGCGTGTCGGAAGAAACCACCACGGGCGTGCATCGCCTGTACGACATGGAGAAGGCCGGCACGCTGCTGTGGCCCGCCATCAACGTCAACGACTCGGTGACCAAGTCGAAGTTCGACAACCTCTATGGCTGCCGTGAATCGCTGGTCGACGGCATCCGCCGCGGCACCGACGTGATGCTCTCCGGCAAGGTCGCGATGGTCGCCGGCTTCGGCGACGTCGGCAAGGGCTCGGCGGCGTCGCTGCGCCAGGCCGGCTGCCGCGTCATGGTGTCGGAGATCGATCCGATCTGCGCGCTGCAGGCCGCGATGGAAGGCTACGAAGTGGTGACCATGGAAGACGCCGCGCCGCGCGCCGACATCTTCGTCACCGCCACCGGCAACAAGGACATCATCACCATCGAGCACATGCGCGCGATGAAGGATCGCGCCATCGTCTGCAACATCGGCCACTTCGACAACGAGATCCAGGTCGCGCACCTGAAGAACCTGAAGTGGGACAACATCAAGCCGCAGGTCGACGAGATCACCTTCCCGGACGGCAAGCGGATGATCCTGTTGTCCGAAGGCCGCCTCGTGAACCTCGGCAACGCCATGGGTCACCCGAGCTTCGTGATGTCGGCGTCGTTCACCAACCAGACGCTGGCGCAGATCGAACTGTTCGCCAACAACAAGGACGGCAAGTACGACAAGAAGGTCTACGTGCTGCCGAAGTCCCTGGACGAAAAGGTCGCCCGCCTGCACCTCGCCAAGATCGGCGTCAAGCTCACCGAACTGCGCAAGGACCAGGCCGACTACATCGGCGTCAAGGTCGAGGGTCCGTTCAAGGCGGATCATTATCGGTACTGAGCGGGAGAGGGGCGTACAGCGCTGCGCTTCTGGCGTAGCGTCACGCCTCACCCGCGGCGTCATGGCCGGGCTTGACCCGGCCATCTATCGGAAACAACAAAGCCCCGGAGCGATGCTCTGGGGCTTTTTTGACTCGCCTGACTTCGATGATAGCGCGGAGATTGAGGAGTTGCCGCTTCGATGGTCACGGGAACGTATGGCTGCAGAACCATCGGTCCAGTGCCAGGGCGGAAAACATCACCCTCCGCCAATTGTTGACAGGCAATGTTGGAGTTTTCCCCTTTTCGGCTAAGTAATGTGAAAAATCCTCGGAGCTGTTTGCCGACATCGTTGTTCGTCTTGTTTGAATTGTCTCGGGAAGATCGGCCGCGGCCTCGATGGAGAATTTTCCTGCTAAGCCATACTCCAGAAAATGGGCCTCTACGCGCAATTTGTCATCTCTTTCCCATTCATCTGGGGGATGTACATAGTACTCCAGAACTGGTGGTTCCGAGGGGATCACGCGCGCATGGACCCATTGTTCAACGAAGAACCTTTCGTTGTCAAAATATGGGTGGAGGGTTTGATTTTCTCGGACATTAGCAAACTCGTTGAGCTTCTCTGTATTGCAGTCCCTGCAACACGGAATCAAATTCACAGGTAGGACAGAGTATAGGGGGAAGTTAGCTTTAGGCAGATAGTGATCCAGGTTTCGCACGTGGCCAACGCCTCCGCAAAGCGGGCATTTTCCGCCGGCTGAGACCTTGAGTGCTTCGTACAGACGCCTAGCTGGCTTTCCCTCTGGCACAAAATACTGAGTGTACAACTTTGTAAGATCCGATTTTCGAAGTGATCCACAAATTACTGGATCTTCTGTTGTTGCGACCCGAGGCTGCGCGTACAGATTAGCAGCCCTTGCGCAGGCTACATAGTTAGCTTCGATTTCTTGAGGGGCATCAAAGGCTGCAGTGTAGACTTGGCGAGTGGCCGCATCGCTTATTCCGGCAATTGCTTCAGCCAAAGCGGTCGAGAAATCAACTTCTGGAAGAGATAGATTTTTCATGCGCCTTAATTCTATTCTGTTCCAGTACTGTGCATGATAGAGCGAAGAATTGCTCTCCCTTCAAAGCCTAACTGATCATTGAGGGTATGAATAACTTCTTCGTAGTTCTTCCCTTGTTTGGCTTCAGATAACAGCAGTGCGTTAAATCCTGATTTTGCGACCTCTAAGCCGAAAATTTCACGAGTCAATGAGCCTACGTTTTCGCCAAAGGTCTCTATCTCTGGTCGGTGCCATTCGGAGGAAGCGCCCGAGCGTGTGATTTTCCATACGCAGGATTTTGGTACCTCTTGGAGAACTACTGGTGAGTGGGTTGCTATGATGGCAATTGCATTGCGGTTCGAAAGGAGTCCGCTCAAGCTACGTATTAGAGCTGACAATAATGGGGGGTGAAGGTGACTTTCCGGTTCATCAAACAAAACTAATGTCTTTTCATCCACTCTTGCCACGAGTTTCGTGATAGTTAGTAATACTATAGCGTGTCCCGAACTCATTTTTCGCAAAAGGGATCGTGCAGTCTTCTCTAATTCTTCATCCTTTAGTTCAGCTAATTGAGGAAGATTCACTTCAGCGAAATTATCATCAGATTCAAGTTTTTGGATGGCTTCCAACCATCTGTTGCTTCGATTCTTTTCACTGAGGCATAAACTTAGGCTATCGATGAATTCGTCGACTAATTCTGTCTGCGACTTTAGTAGTGCTCCGCTGTCATCTGCGTAGCTCTTCAAGCCGACGTAAAAGTAGCGTGTGCCTTTCGAGGGGTCTGGCTGTTCATTGGGTGGGCTGAATGGATCGAAGGCGCTAAATGATACTGATACGAGGCCGCTAAAGTAGTCTCTGCCAATTGGACGAAATCCAAAGAACATGTGGCTGTTCTCAAAGCGGCTCCCAGAGTGATCGATCTCAATGATCGTCCTTGCCATTGAATTCAGTAGTGTGGTCTTTCCGACGCCATTGCGGCCGATTATTGCGTGTATATTTGTAGGCGGGATCGAATCTGCTTCGACCGAGAAGTATAGCTCATAGCCAGCCATTTGTTCGCTGGAATCTTGGGTGAAACGGAATTCATAATTGGTGAGCGGGGCGCCGCCGTTGAGGACGCGACGAAATTGGTTTGTCACGGTGTTTATATTTAGGCTCCGAAGTAGAGATACTTGGAAGACCCGTTCGTTGACGGCGAGGTCTAATTTCCTTTGGTCGTGAGTCACATCGCATAATGATTCGAGGTATTGCGTTCTGACCTCGTCCGAAAATGTTCGCGAGAGAGTTCGGTAATAGTCAACGTCAGTTCCAACGGAAAAGTATCCAGAAGGGAGACCGGTGAAGTTGCTGTCGAGCGTCGAGAAAGTCGATGTGGCTTCTAATTGTCCGCGAAAGCCAATCTTGACACTACCTAGTTCATGCCTATCGAAATTCTCATCGAATATTGTGACATGAAACATAGTCACAAAGGAATAGTCGTTCCAGTAATCGACATGGAGAAACACAACTTGGTTTCCCTGTGAAGGTACTGAGGCATCTCTTGGGACGAGAATGAACTGGAGCAATGGAAGATTTCCTTAGGCCTTCGGTCGGATTGGCGCAGTGTAATGCGTCAGCCTGTAGGGACAGATTAGCGCAGCGTAATCCGCCCCTACGCAAAGACAAGTAGGCGCCTGTTCGGTGGGGTACGCCTTTGGCTAACCCGCCCTATGTCGCTGCGGCAGAGCGGCCGGCCCGGCCGCGCCGCCACAGCCAAAGCAACCCCGCCCCAAACACCGGGATGACGATGTCTGTATAAAACACCACCCCAGCATTGCCCGGCGCAAAATTGTGCTGCGTCACCATCTGATGGATGTGACCGGCGGCGGCGCCCAGCGTGAATAGACCAGGGCCAACAATCGCGGCGAGGCGGAGGTCGAAGCTGCGGAAGGCGGCGAGGAAGCCGACGGCGGCGAAGCCGAGGCTCGCGGTCGCGACTTCGAACTGGAACGGGCTGTCGGCCCAGCCGATGAACGCCGCCGACATCCTGCCGAAGAAGCCGTGCATGACAAAGTTGTAGAAGTAACAGACGCCGATCGACCAGAAGATGTGCCAGGCCAGCAGCCGCTCGAGCACGTCACGCGATCGCAGTGGCTTCGGCGCGCGGGCGATCGCCACCAGCGCAAACAACAGGCCGATGACCAGGAAGGTCAGCGAGTAGTTCGACAGCACGAAGACGATCGTCGCCTCGATCATTCCGCCATGCCTCCAACTCCGCTTGGTGACGAGACCCGCACAGCGCATCGGCCGCGCGGCGCAATCGGGCTGATGATCGCACCAATTCGGAGACAACGCGTCGAGCGCGACGACCAGCAGGTGTAGCCCGCGACAAGCCCCGCCGTTGTCCGGCAGGTGATGCCTGGCTGCCCCGTCTTTCGATCGCTCTGGCTCCTGCGCGGTTGGGATCGTGATTGCGTCGATCAAACCTCTTGCGCCGGCACCGCTGATCAGCCGCGTGCCGCCGCTGCGCTGCTATTTCTTCTTCTTGCCCGGTTCGAACGATGGCTGCCAGCCGCCGCCGCCGCTCTTCTGGCTTGGTGCTGCGGCGATGGTCTTGACCTTTTCCTTCTTGGGCTTCTTGGCCTCCCGATTACTCTTCTGTTCGCCTTTGGCCATCTCGGCCTCCTGTTCGATGGAAATGAAAGCCCGGTGCGGAGCGCGGCCTGATCGGCGCTGGCTACGGCGACTCAGATGCGGTCCGGCGCCGGCCAGTTCACCGTGCGCCCATTGCGCCCGAGTAGCTATGCAATTCGCCGGCACATGCGCTCATGGCGGAACCACGAACGCCGTCGGCTCCATCGACGCGCTCGAAGCGGACCTCCATCGCTGGCAGGCCCCATTACGGAATTGAAGCCAGCTCGTAGGCCGGATCGGCGCAGCATCCTGCGCCATTGCTCCGACAGAAACCCTGCGCTCTTTCTGCAGGCTTCTCCTCCGGCTGACCCGCTCCAAAGCCGGCTGTCTACCTCGCTCGCCGCTCATGCCGCCCGGCTCTACGCCACCCCATCGGCAGGATCACTCCCGCTGCCGCCACAGCCACAGCAGCCCCGCCCCAAACACCGGGATGCCGATATCCGTATAGAACACCACCCCAGCATTGCCCGGGGCGAAGTTGTGCTGCGTGACCATCTGATGGATGTGACCGGCGGCGGCGCCGAGGGTGAACAAAGCGGGGCCGACGATGGCGGCGAGGCGGAGGTCGAAGCTACGGAAGGCGGCGAGGAAGCCGACGGCGGCGAAGCCGAGGCTCGCGGTCGCGACTTCGAACTGGAAAGGGCTGTCGGCCCAGCCGATGTTTGTTACCTAGTCAACTATGTCGGCGGGTAGCCCCCATGAGCGAAGCGACATGCGGGATTGGCTCTCCTCGATGAACAGGCCCGTCGCGACCCGGACGACGTTGCGCGATGGGGGCTCGCGTCACACCGTGGCTCTTGACAAAATTCCTATAAGGACTATAATCCGCGTTGTCCTGTCCGTGAGGGGCGCTTCTCGAGGGCGCTTGTGAAGCGGGACAGATCACACCGCTGGGCAACCAGCGGGGTCAATGCCCGGCGTAGCTGGCTTGCCAGCGAAGCCGGGTGGATGCGGTCCCCGCGATCGTGCTTCGCAGGCACGAACCCGGGCGGCATCGGAGCCACCGGTCTCGGCCCACTAAGAGGCCGCGCCGTTCTCGGTAGTCGGTGCAGCGGCGAACGGCGGGAAACCGTCGGGATGGCGAGCAAGGCGCTCGGGCCACTGTACCAATGGAGCCGGTCCGAAGCCGAAAAATGCCGCCGTGGGCGCGCCGCGAGGCGAGCGCGGTTACTTCGCAAAAGTAATCGCGAGACCACGAACCACTCCGCGCCAGACGGCGCGCCCCGCCCCTCGCTGTGAAGCGACGGGAGCATGGCTCGGGCTCAGCGGAGCCGCGAGACCGATTGCGCGTGGCTGTTTGACAGGGTGATGGGTTCCCGCGGAGCGGCTTGTCAGCTGTGCGTTCGCACACTTCAACACATGATAGTTCGTGCGCCTTGCCTGGTGGCGCTTTCGAGAATTCTTAACCACGCAGCGGCATCTTCACCGCATCGCAATAGGAGCAGTCGATGCAGGATATGGAACAGGCCATTCGTGAGCGCGCGTATCACCTGTGGAACGAAGCCGGCCAGCCGGAAGGCCAGGCCGAGAGCTTCTGGCTCAGCGCCCAGCGCGAGCTGCTGGCCGAGTCGCTCACTCAGATCGCCAGCGTGAAGACCGGCGCGCCGAAAGCCAAGGCGGCCGCGAAGAAGGCGTCGTCGTCGCGCAAGCGCAAGGCGGCGTGAGCCGAGTCCGTTGCGGCCGGCGGGCCGTTTGACATTCGCAGGGCTCCGATCGAGAAGTCCGATCGTGAAACTCCCGAGCCCTGCGAAAGCGCCGCCGACATGACTTCTGCCAGCCCCCTCGTGATCGGCGCCACCGGAATGGTCGGCGGCGCCATCTTGCGCCGCCTCGTTGCCGACGGCGCAAACCCGCTGGCGATGTCGCGCCAGCGGCGCGCGGCGGAGCCGGGCTTCGAATGGCTTCTCTCCGACCTCGGCAATCTCGCCGGCGCAGTGCTGTCGCCGCTCGACATCGTCTATGCAACGGCTCCGGTCGGTCTGGTGGCCGACGCGGTGCCGGCTTTGGCGGCGGCCGGCATGAAGCGGCTGGTCGTCTTCACCTCGACCAGCATCGCCACCAAGTGGGATTCGCCCGACCCGGACGAGCGCGCCGCAATCCGGCAGTGGGGCGCCGACGAAGCACGCGCGATCGCCGCCTGCGAGGCGCACGGCGTCGGCTGGACGGTGCTGCGCCCAACGCTGATCTACCTCGAAGGCCGTGACGGCAATGTCAGCCGCATCGCCGGTCTGATCCGCCGCTTCCGGTTCTTTCCGTTGATGGGCGGCGGCGAGGGGCTGCGCCAGCCGGTGCATGCCGACGATCTGGCCGCCGCAGCGATTGCGGCTGCGGCAAAGCCGCAATGCGCGGGCCAGACCTACAATCTGCCCGGCGGCGAGACGCTGAGCTACCGCGACATGGTCGGCCGGATTTTCGACGGGCTGGACCTGCCCCGCATCATCGTGCCGGTGCCGGATTTTGTCTGGCGGCTGGTACTGCCGATCGCGACGACGCTTCTACCCGGCCTGTCGGCCACCATGGCGGTGCGCATGGCCAAGGACATGACCTTCGACAGCGCGCCGGCCGCGGCGGCGTTCGGCTATGCGCCGCGCAAGTTCCGGCCGCGCTTCCGCTGAGCCGGTGTCACTGGTCAGCGGATAGATGATATCTGCATCGCCGGCGCACCACGCCAGGCGAAGCCGGCAGCGCTCTGCGCGGCGGCGAGAAAAACGATCATCGCGACCGAAACGGCCACATACCTTCCCAATTCCGAACTCATGACGCGGCTCCTGGGTAAGCCCCGATCAGAGTGTGCCGGATCATGGTTAATGGCCGCCTAATACTCCACTATTGAGTGAAGAACAGCGCCGTCGCAATTGCCACTGTGGTCGCGGCGGCAGTGACGGCGCTGGCCGTCCGCAGCGCCCCTACCGCCCGCATCGCGGTGGCGAAGGCGATGATGACGACCGCGACGACGATCAATCCCAGCTTGGCTTCGGTCATGCGGCTGCTCCGGTTGGCTGTCACATGAAAGCCTAGCGAAGCGTTCGTCGCCCGAGTTTGTGGCAGCGCAAGCTGCGAGCAAATCGCACGAGTTTGTCGCGGCACAACGTTTCGAGTTCAGCGCGCCGATATTGCATCAGCCATGAGTGATGCTCTCGCAGAGCTGCAGGATGTGGAAGCCGGCCCCAGCGTGTTCGACACGCTGCCCGGCCATCCGATGATGTGGCTGTTGATCTTCAGCGAACTCGCCGCCTTCGGCATCATGCTGGCCGCGTTCTCCATCGCTCGTGCGATCGACCCGGCCGGATTTGCCGCGGGTCGCGCCACTCTCGATCCGCTGCTCGCCGCCGCCAACACGCTGTGCCTGGTGTCGAGCGGTTGGTGTGCGGCCAAGGCCTGCGCGGCCGCGCATCGCGAAGCTCCGGCGGTCACGCGCCGGTGGATCGCAGGCGCGTGCCTGCTCGGCACAGCCTTCGTCGCCATCAAGCTGAGTGAATATGCCGGCGAGATCGGGCGCGGGCTCGATCCCGACTCCGGCACGTTCGCGACGCTGTACTTCCTTCTCACCGGCTTCCATCTGCTGCACGTCGTGCTCGGGATCGCGATCCTGATCGCTGTCGGCTGGCGCGCGCGGGCGCTTGATGTCGAGACCGGCGCCGCGTTCTGGCACATGGTCGACCTGATCTGGCTGATGATGTTCCCCATCATCTATCTGATGCGGTAGGGCCACGATGCTGTTGCACCGCCGCGAACAAACCCTGGTCGTGCTGCTGTTGCTCACTAGCTGCGGCGTGGCGAGCACGCTCAGTCCGCTGGCAGCTTTGGCCGGCGGCGTATTGCTGATGGTGCTCGCGATCATCAAGGCACGACTGGTGGTGCTCGACTATTTCGGGTTCCGCAGCGCAGCAGGCCCGTGGCGGTCGATCCTTCTGGCGTGGGTCGTTGCCGTCGCGGCGACGTCGTTAGTCCCGATGACGGTGAGTTTCTTTCGCTAATCGCTGCGAACCTTGAGCTGGCACAAATTCGGTCCGGCCCGTTCGGTTAGCGTCATCATCGAAGCTCCACCGCCGCAGCTTCGCTCCCCCACATCAAAAAGGAATACCGTGATGGCCGAGCGCCTCACTAAATCTGCCGCGCGCAATGTGTTCTTTTGGCGGCTCGGCATTCTTCTTCGCCATCTTCATCGGG
>NZ_BADD01000183.1 GCF_000333455.1 Rhodopseudomonas sp. B29 | reverse complement strand
GCGAGCGTGCCCCGGCCGCGAGTCCGACTGCTTCGGCGCTGTCGCGTGGGCACGGCGCTCCGCGCCTTTGCCCACCCTACGTAGTACTTACGCAGCCAGCCGCACATCACCACCGTCATCCTCCGCGAAAGCGGAGGATCCAGTATGCCAGGGCTGATCTGAGGAAGTGGGGGCGCACTAATTGGCGCTCTGGGATACTGGGTCGCCCGGTCGAGCCGGGCGATGACGGCTTCGAACGGAGCGCCACTATGCGCTAGGGCGGCTACGCACTGCTGCTGCTGCCGCCAAGCCGCGCCTTCTTACCTTGTGGTCTTCGGCGCCGAGCGGCGGCGGTCGCCGACGGGCTGGTAGGCGATGCGCGAGTGATGGGCGCAGTAGGGCAGGCCGGGCAGCGATTTGCCGCCGCAGAAGAAGAATTCCGGATTGCTCGGATCGCCGATCGGCCAGTGGCAGGTGGCCTCGTTGAGTTCCAGCAGCGACAGCCGCTGGTTCATCGGCACCACGTTGTCGTAGGCGACCGGATCCGGCACCGCTTCGACCTCGAACACCTGCGCCAGCGCGGTGTTGCCACGCGCCACCGGACGCGTCACCCGCATCATATGCTGGGCCGGCCGGGCCTTGCGGGGCCGCGGCGCCGCCGACGTTGGGCTCTTGGCGCGGCCCGACAGGCCCAGCCGATGCACCTTCCCGATCACCGCGTTCCGGGTCACGTTGCCAAGTTCGGCGGCGATCTGACTCGCCGACAGCCCGCCTTCCCAAAGCTTCTTGAGCTGCTCGACGCGCTCATCGGTCCAGGTCAATGCCGTCATCGTCTTATCCCTTCTCTGCCGCCGGCCCGGCCAGCGCCGTGAGCCCGCGGCTGTGAGGTCGTCAAAATCTCCAAGCGGCAGAATCCCTTAGCCCTCGCCGGCCGACTCTCGTCGACCGGGCGTTACGCACTACTTTGCGGACTCGAAGTGGATTACCAACCGCGCACGAGATGTCGTACCCGACAGGCAAAAAGCTACAATATGGCGTGACTCACGCGCAAGAGTCGGACATGGTGCGTCCACACCTTCTCGGTTAAGTGAGTCCGGACAGTCACAGCTTTTATCGCTGGAACGCCGATTTCTGTCCGTCGAACCGCCGGTTGACAGTGCGTCCCGCGCACTTAGAATGCCTGCACGTGCCGCCTGGAAAGGCGGCACGTTTCGTTTCCGGGGTACGTTGGTCCGGCGTCGCACGTCCTGCAGCCGGCCGGCGGCCCGCTTTTTTCCGATCGGATCGGCCATGTCCAGCAGCGCAGTTTCGTCCCAGAGCGCAACGACGTCTCATCTTCTCCCGGTATTCGCCCGAGCGGATGTTGCCTTCGAGCGCGGCGAAGGCGTGTGGCTGCACGGCACCGACGGCCAGCGTTATCTGGATTTCACCAGCGGCGTCGCCGTCAATGCGCTCGGCCATTGCCATCCGCATCTGGTCGAAGCCTTGCAGCAGCAGGCGACCAAACTGTGGCACATGTCCAACCTGTTCAAGAGCCCGGACGGCGAGCGCCTCGCCGCGCGGCTGTGTGAGCAGAGCTTTGCCGACTACGTGTTCTTCTGCAATTCCGGCGCCGAGGCGATGGAATGCGCGCTGAAGATGGCGCGGCACTATCACTTCTCCAAAGGCCATCCCGAGCGCACCCGGATCATCACCTTCGAGGGCGCGTTCCACGGCCGCACGCTCGGCACGCTGGCGGCAACCGGCGCCGCCAAGTATCTGGAAGGCTACGGCGAGCCGCTCAGCGGCTTCGACCAGCTGCCGCTCGGCGATCTCGACGCCGTGAAGAAAGCCATCGGCCCGAACACCGCCGCGATCCTGATCGAGCCGCTGCAGGGTGAAGGCGGCGTGCGGGCTCCCGAAGTCGCGTTCTTCCGCGCCCTCCGCGAACTGTGCGATCAGCACGGCCTGCTGCTGATCTTCGACGAGGTGCAGACCGGCATGGGCCGCACCGGCGAACTGTTCGCCTACAAACGCCTCGGCGTCACGCCGGACCTGATGTCGCTCGCCAAGGCGCTCGGCGGCGGCTTCCCGATCGGCGCGTGCCTGGCGAGCGCCGAGGCGGCGGCCGGCATGGCGCCGGGGTCGCACGGCTCGACCTTCGGCGGCAATCCGCTGGCGATCGCGGCCGGCAATGCGGTGCTCGACGTGATGCTGAAACCGGGCTTCTTCGATCACGTCAAACGCATGTCGCTGCTGCTCAAGCAGAAACTCGCCGGCGTGGTCGATCGTTTCCCCAAGGTCGTCAGCGAAGTCCGCGGCGAAGGCTTGCTGCTCGGCCTCAAGGCGGTGGTGCCCGCGGGCGATCTGATGGCGGCGCTGCGTGCCGAGAAGCTGCTGACGGTGGCGGCCGGCGACAACGTCGTGCGGCTGCTGCCGCCCTTGATCGTCAGCGAAGCTGAGATTGAAGACGCGGTGACGCGGCTCGAGCGCGCCTGCACGGCCCTCGCTGGCCAGGGCGCGCAGCGGGAGGCGGTGTGATGAGCAAGCAGAACGGCAGCCTCTCGAACAGTACGCCGCGGCACTTCCTCGAACTCAACGAGTTGCCGGCCTCGGAACTCCGCGCCATGCTGAGCGCGGCAGGCGCCATGAAGGCCAAGATCAAATCCGGCGAGCTCGCCGACAGGCCGCTCACCGGCAAGACGCTGGCGATGATCTTCGACAAGCCGTCGACCCGCACGCGCGTGTCGTTCGACGTCGGCATGCGCCAGCTCGGCGGCGAGTCGATCATGCTGACCGGCCAGGAGATGCAGCTCGGCCGCGGCGAGACGATCTCCGACACCGCCAAGGTGCTGTCGCGCTTCGTCGATATCATCATGATCCGTATCCTCAATCACGACGCGCTGCTCGAACTCGCCGCCAACGCCACCGTTCCGGTGATCAACGGCCTGACCCGCAAGTCGCATCCCTGCCAGGTGATGGCCGACGTGATGACGTTCGAGGAGCACCGCGGCCCGATCAAGGGCGCGACCGTGGCCTGGACCGGCGACGACAACAACGTGCTGGCGTCGTTCGCCCACGCCGCGCAGCGCTTCGAGTTCAAGCTCAACATCGCCACCCCGCCGCAGCTCGCCCCCAACAAGGCGCTGCGCGATTGGATCAAGTCGAGCGGTGCGGCGATCACCATCGGCACCGATCCGGAAGAAGCCGTGCGCGGCGCCGATTGCGTCGTCACCGACACCTGGGTGTCGATGGGCGACAAGGACGGCGAGCATCGCCACAATCTGCTCAAGCCCTATCAGGTCAATGCCAAGCTGATGTCGCTGGCGAGCAAAGACGCGATCTTCATGCACTGCCTTCCGGCGCATCGCGGCGAGGAAGTCACCGACGACATCATCGACGGCCCGCAATCGGTGGTGTTCGACGAAGCCGAAAACCGCCTGCACGCGCAGAAGGGCATTCTGGCGTGGTGTCTGGGGGCGGTGGGGTAGTTGGCTGCTCACGCGCCGACACCCCGTAGCAACCATTAAAGCGCGATAGGGTTTTCCACCCATGGGGAGCCGCGCTGGACGACGGTGTTGGCGTAGATGAGAAGCTTGCGAGCACAGGCGACGAGGACGTAGTTGTGTGCATGGCCTCGAGCTCTGTGATGGGCGTAAAAAGCGCACAGGGCCTTGTTCCAGCGGAAGGAGGCCGGCAGCGCTGCGGCGAACAGCGAGCGCCGTAAGCGGGCTCGGCCGCCGCCGATATGGCGCTCTCCCTTGTGCTTGCCGCTTTCATCGTCGAACGGCGCCAGGCCGGCGAGAGCCGCGGCCTTTTCTCGGCTGATTTGGCCGAGTTCGGGCATGCGGATGATCAGTGCCAGTGCCGTCCGCTCACCGATGCCGGGGACGCTGAGCACGAGATCGAGACGCTGCGCCAGATCGGCATGTTGGCGCAATTGGCCGGCAATTCTTGCGAGCTCGGCGAGCCGTCGCGCCTTCAGCCGATCGATGTCACCCAGGACCAGCCGCCGCCGCCGTGGCTCGTCGATATGTTCGAGCCGGGTCTTGAGCCGGGCGATGTCTTCTTCGATCTGCTCGACGAACGTCAGGTGATCCGCCAGATCCGTCAGTCTTTCGTCCGCTTCGATCGACCGAGGCTCCAGCAGCGCCGTGCAGGCAGCGATCAGCACGGCATCCAGGGCGTCGTTCTTGGCGCGACGTAGATGCAACCGGGCGAAGTTCTTGACCTGGATCGGCTGCAGCACCAGGACGACGAAGCCTTCGGCCCGCAAATGCCTGACCACGCCGCGTTCGTAGCCGCCAGTGGCTTCGATACCAACTTTGGTGACGCCGGCCTCGGTCAGATCGACGGCCAATCGCCGCCATCCCGCCGCAGCATTCGCAACCCGCCATCGCTGCTCTCGGCCATGAACGGCTACGTCGAGCTTATCCTTGGCCGTATCGATGCCGGCCGTCCCTGTGTTAGTCTTCGTCATCTTCGTCGACCCCTGCCTTGTGAAGCGAACCAACTTGTTCCGGCAACCATCCGGGTCCGATGAAGGTGCTGGCGCGATCAAGCTACGGGGCAGCCAAGAGCGGCTCAGGGCGGATACGATCCGATCGCCAGCCGCTCTGCCGCGGATGGCCATCCGCGGCAGAGCATTCCTTTCGGAACACCCGACGATAATCGATTTCGCTATTACAAGGGCGGATAAGCGAAGCGCCATCCGCCATGACGCCGAGTTTTCGGCGAGACGGTTCGGCGGATGACGCCTTCGGCTTATCCGCCCTACGATTTGCATCCGCCGTCGAGCGTCGTGCCTCTTCCAGTTCCGCGTCATCCCCCGCATGCGCAGGGGATGACCGTCTCCTGATGGCGACTTACTGCCTCAAATATGCGCCGCTAGATCGACCACTTCACCGATCAGAACGCCGCTACCCGCCAGCATCGTCTCGATCGCGTCCGCCGAGGCGGCGACGTTCTGCTTGGTGGTGTCGATTGCGAGTTCGGCGTCCGCCGGCGGCTGGTAGTCGTTGCCGATGCCGGTGAAGTTCGCCAGCGTGCCGGCGCGGGCTTTGGCGTAGTGGCCTTTGGGGTCGCGCTGCTCGCAGATTTCGGCCGGCGTCGCGACGTAGATCTCGCGGAAGCGGTCGCCGACGATGGCGCGGGCGGCGGCGCGATCGGCCGCGGCCGGCGACACCGCGGCGACGATGGCGACGTGGCCGTTGGCAGCGAGATGCGCGGCGATCTCGGCGAGGCGGCGGATGTTCTCGGCGCGATCTTCCGGCGTGAAGCCGAGGTCGCGATTGAGGCCGGCGCGCAGCGTGTCGCCGTCGAGCAGGATCGGCGAACCGCCGCGGTCGAACAGCCGCCGCTCCAGCGCTTTCGCCAAAGTCGATTTGCCCGAGCCCGGCAGGCCGGTGAACCACACCACCGCGCCGCCATGGCGATAACGCGCGGCGCGTTCCTCCGCCGATAACGCAGATTCCACGGGGACGATATCGGCGGTGGCGGCCCGTTGGCCGCTGTCGACGCTCAGCACCAGACCGCCGCCGGCGATGCGGCCGCCGACCTCGATCACCAGCCGGCCGGTCTTGGGATTGTCGCTCGCCGGATCGGCCGCCACCGGCTGCGCCAGCGACAGGTCGATCTCGCCGACATGGTTGCGCTTGATTTCGCTCGCCGCCTCGCTGGCGAGATCGCCGGGATCGACCGCCTTCTCGATCGCCACCACGGTGGCGCGGGTCTCGCGGGTGCCGACGCGCACCAAGAGCGAAGCGCCGGCGGTGAGCGGCTGATCGTGCAGCCAGAACACCCGCGCGCGCAGCCGCCTTGTATCGCGCGGCGCGGCGCCGACATGGCCGATGACGTCGCCGCGCTCGACGAACAGCTCGCGGTCGAGTGTGATGCCGACCGAGCGGCCGGCGCCCTGCGGTCCGCTCACCGGGGTGATCGGCCAGCTCTCAACGGTCTTGATCTTGGCGATCTTGCCCGCCGGCATGATGACGATGTCGTCACCCGCCTGCAGCCTTCCGGCCTCGATGCGGCCCGCGACGATGCGGCGGTCGTCGAACTTGTAGATCGCCTGCACCGGCAGGCGCAGCGGCAACAGATCGAGCGGCTGCGACGGCGTCAGCGCGTCGAGCGCCTCGACCACGGTCGGACCTTTGTACCAGCGAATGTTGTCGGTGCGTTCGGCGACGCCGTCGCCGTCGCGCGCGGAAATCGGAATGACGGCGGTGGGCGTGACGCCGAGCGAGGTCAGATGCGCGGTGATCTCATCGCTGATCGCGGTGAAGCGATCGGCTGAGAAATCGACGCGGTCCATCTTGTTGACCACGACCGCGATCTGCTTGATGCCGAGCAGCTGCAACAGATAGCCATGCCGCCGCGTCTGGTCGCGCACGCCTTCGAGCGCGTCGATGATCAGCACGGCGGCGTCGGCCTGCGATGCGCCGGTGATCATGTTGCGCAAAAATTCCGCGTGGCCGGGCGCGTCGATCAGCACGATGTCGCGCGAATGGGTGCGGAAGCTGATCTGCGTGGTGTCGATGGTGATGCCCTGGTCGCGTTCGGTCTGCAGCGCGTCGAGCAAGAACGACCACTCGAACGGCATGCCGCGCCGCGCGCTGACGGCTTTGAGCATCTCCAGCTTGCCGTCCGGCAGCGAGCCGGTTTCGTGCAACAGGCGGCCGACCAGCGTCGACTTGCCGTGGTCGACATGGCCGACGATGACGATGCGGACCAGCGGCCGCGTGGTGCCGTTGGGCGTGGTGAGGGAGGCGGGCGAAACCGCGATGGTCATGACGTCGCTCATTTCTTCGTAGAACTAATTACAGATAGCCGGCGACGCGCAGACGCTCGAAGGCGTCCTCGGTCTCGTGGTCGAGCGCGCGGCCGGCGCGCTCCGGCACCTTGGTGGTCTCGAGTTCGAGCAGGATCTCGTCGATCGACGATGCGTTCGACGCGACCGGGAAGGTGATGTCCTGATCGCCGAGCGAGCGATAGCGCTTGCCGTCTTTCGCCAAGTACAACGGGATGATCGGGATGCCTTCGCGCTTGGTGTAGGCCCAGATGTCGGCCTCGGTCCAATGCAGGATCGGGTGGATACGCAAGTGAGCGCCGGGCGGCGGCGAGGCGTTGAACTGATCCCAGAATTCCGGCGGCTGATCGCGCACGTCCCAGCCGCCTTCCGTGCCGCGCGGCGAGAATACGCGCTCCTTGGCGCGGGTTGCTTCCTCGTCGCGGCGAATGCCGGCGATCAGTCCGTCGAAGCCGTATTTGGCGAGCGCCATCTTCAGGCCTTCGGTCTTGCGCGCCGCAGAGCGCGCCGCCGGCGGCAAAGTCGGATCGACGCTGTCGATCGGCGGGCAGGGATCGACGCGCAGATCGAGGTCCCACTCTTTGGCGTAGTGTTCGCGGAAGGCGTACATCTCGGGAAATTTCTTGCCGGTGTCGACGTGAAGCGCCGGGAACGGCACCTTGCCGAAGAAGGCCTTGCGGGCCAGCCAGATCATCACATTGGAGTCTTTGCCGAGCGACCACAGCAGCGCCAGCTTCTTCAGCCGCGCGAAGCCTTCGCGCAGGATGTAGATGCTCTGCGCTTCCAGCGCGTCGAGGTGATCCATCGGACGGAGCTGATCGTGCAGCTCCGGGAGCGGGGCATCGATCGGCTGGTGAGCGACGGCAGTGCGGGCGGCGAGGGTCATCAACAAAGCTCCGATCCGGATCGCTCCGGATGATTTCACTGCGGCCGCAGCGGTGGTCAGTTACTCCGAGAGAACAAACACGCTCCGGCGGCCGCGTCTGATGGATAGAATTTCCACGTTCGAAGCTGGCCGTAGGAAGAATAATTTTCTACGATATCAGCTTGCGTGATACTTAAATAGAAAATACTTCTAGTCAATGCTTCGGCTGGCGAATGCGGCAATCACCGCAGCTTTAGGCGGCCAACTAATCGAAAGTCACTGTGCGATGAGTGATCAGACCCAAACGCTTCCCCAGCCGACGCCGAACGGCGTCGCGCCGAGCGATGTGGAAGCGCGCGCGCAGGAGTTGGCGGACGCGTTACGCGCGGCCTCGCCCGCCGAGATCATCGCTGCTGGCTTGCGCGAGTTCGGCCGCGAACGGCTTGCGCTGGTGTCGTCGTTCGGCACCGAGTCGGCGGCACTGCTCAAAGTCATGGCCGATGTCGATCCGGCTATCCCGGTGATCTTCCTCGATACCGGCTGGCTGTTCGACGAGACGCTGGCCTATCGCGACACGCTGATCGATCAGCTCGGCCTGACGGACGTCCGCTCGATCAAGCCACTCGATGCCGATCTCGAACGCGACGACCCAGCGCGCGAGTTGTGGTTCTCCGATCCGGACAAATGCTGCCTTATCCGCAAAGTCGAGCCGCTGCGCCGCGCGCTGGCGCCGTTCGATGCCTGGATCAACGGGCGCAAGCGTTTTCAGGGCGGCGCCCGCGCCGAACTCGCCGCGGTGGAAGCCGACGGCGCGCGGCTGAAGTTCAATCCGTTCGCCAACGTGTCGCGCGAAGAGATCGCCGCGATCTACACGCTGGCCGAGTTGCCGCCGCATCCGCTGGTCGCATCTGGCTTCGTCTCGGTCGGCTGCATGCCGTGTACCAGCCGCGCCGAAGCTGGTGAGGACGATCCACGCGCCGGACGCTGGCGCGGCCGCGCCAAGACGGAATGCGGCATCACACCATGAAGACTTCGTAGCAGATTAGTTTCGCAACACCATGAACAATGAAAGGCGGTTTCGTTGACTTGAAGGGCTTTGTTCGTGACCCTCGCGCCTCCGCCGCAGACGACAACGACGTCACTCGGTAAATGGAGAATTTTCGATGCTTCGCCGCTTTTTCCTTCTGGTCGCCGGCCTGCTTATAGCAACGTCTGCTCACGCCGCCGACATATCGCTGCTCAACGTGTCGTATGATCCGACCCGCGAGCTTTATGGCGACTTCAACAAGTCGTTCGCGGCCGCCTATGAAAAGGAAACGGGTAACAAGGTCACGATCAAGCAGTCGCACGGCGGCTCCGGCGCGCAGGCGCGGAGCGTGATCGACGGCCTGCAGGCCGACGTGGTCACGCTGGCGCTGGCCTACGACATCGACGCCATCGCCAATAAGGGGCTGCTCGCCAAGGACTGGCAGAAGCTGCTGCCGCAGAATTCCTCGCCCTATGCGTCGACGATCGTGTTCCTGGTGCGCAAGGGCAATCCCAAGGGTATCAAGGATTGGGACGATCTGCTCAAGCCCGGCGTCAGCGTGATTACGCCGAACCCGAAGACGTCGGGCGGCGCGCGCTGGAATTATCTCGCGGCCTGGGGCTACGCGCTGAAGAAGTCGGGCAACCCGGAAGGTGCGCAGGAGTTCGTCGCCAAACTCTACAAGCAGGTGCCGGTGCTCGATACCGGTGCGCGCGGCTCGACTGTCACCTTCGTCGAGCGCGGTGTCGGCGACGTGCTGCTCGCCTGGGAAAACGAAGCCTATCTGGCGGTGAAGGAATTCGGCGCCGACAAGTTCGAGATCGTGGCCCCGTCGGTGTCGATCCTGGCCGAGCCGCCGGTCGCGGTCGTCGATAGCGTCGTCGACAGGAAGGGCACCCGCGCCGTTGCCGAAGCCTACCTCAAGTATCTTTATACCAAGGACGGTCAGGAAATCGCCGCACGCAACTTCTATCGTCCGCGCGATCCGGACGTCGCCAAGAAGTATGAGAATTCGTTCGCCAAGGTCGAGCTGTTCACGATCGACGATGTGTTCGGCGGCTGGACCAAGGCTCAGAAGGAACATTTCGCCGACGGCGGCGTGTTCGATCGGATTTATAAGAACTAAGCGAGAGGTCGCGGTTCGACTGGAGTTGTGAGCAAGATGCGTCGCAGAGCTGACAACGCGCTCCCTCTCCCCGCGTGCGGGGAGAGGGGTGGGGTGAGGGGGCGTATCCACGAGTCTGAGCCGCTCGGCCACGTCGAGGCGCCCCCTCACCCGACAGACTTCGCTGCGCTCAGTCAGTCGACCTCTCCCCGCACGCGGGGAGAGGTTAGCGCACGTTGCGCGGCTTCCTTTGTCGAGACACGAAGTCTTCAGTCTGGACAGGTGGCGCCGTGAGCACGCTATCCCGCAAGCGCTCCTTGCCCGGGTTCGGCCTCACCATGGGGCTGACGATCCTGTGGCTGTCGTTGATGATCCTGATCCCGCTGGCCGGTCTGTTCGTGAAGACCGCCGAGCTGTCGCCTTCGGCGTTCTGGGCGACGGTGACGGCACCGCGGACGCTGCACGCGCTCCAGGTGTCGTTCGGTCTCGCCTTCGCGGCTGCCTGTATCAACCTCGTCGCCGGGCTCGTCATCGTCTGGGCGCTGGTGCGCTATCGCTTTCCCGGCCGCCGCATCTTCGATGCCGTCGTCGACATCCCGTTCGCGCTGCCGACCGCGGTCGCCGGCATCGCGCTGACCACGTTGTTCGCCCAGAAAGGTTGGCTCGGCGCACCGCTGGCCGCGCTCGGCATCAAGGTGGCGTTCACGCCGCTCGGCATCTTCATCGCCATGATCTTCATCGGCATCCCGTTTGTGGTGCGCACCGTGCAGCCTGTGCTGATCGATCTCGACGTTGAACTTGAAGAGGCCGCCGAATGCCTTGGTGCGTCGCGCTGGCAGACCATCCGCCGCGTCATCCTGCCGTCGCTGGCGCCGGCGGTGCTGACCGGCTTCGCGCTGGCTTTCGCCCGCGCGGTCGGCGAATACGGCTCGGTGATCTTCATCGCCGGCAATCTGCCCAACGTCTCGGAGATCGCGCCGCTGCTGATCGTCATCCGGCTGTCGGAGTTCCGCTACGCCGACGCCACCGCGATCGCGGTGGTGATGCTGATCTTCTCCTTCATCATCATCTTCATCCTGAACCGGCTGCAGCATTGGGCGCAGACACGGTCGCTGGCGGCGGCGTAAGCTCATGACCATGGTGGCAACCACTCCGCTCCGACGATCAGGCCGCGATGTCGCGGTGCCGGCGCTTGACGCGGGGGCCGGGCGCCGCGCCGCGCACACCGAGCCGGCCTGGGTGCGGCTCGTGATCATCGGCTTCGCCATCGCTTTTTTGACGGTCTTCGTCGGACTGCCGCTGATCCTGGTGTTCTCCGAGGCGCTGTCGAAGGGGATTGCGTTCTATCTGTCGGCGCTGGCGGATTCCGAGGCGCTTGCCGCCATTCAACTGACGTTGATCGCGGCGGGCATCTCGGTGGGTCTCAATCTGGTGTTCGGCGTCATCGCCGCCTGGGCCATCGCCAAGTTCGACTTCCCCGGCAAGACGCTGCTGATCACGCTGATCGATCTGCCGTTCTCGGTGTCTCCGGTGATCTCCGGTCTGGTGTTCGTGCTGCTGTTCGGCGCGCAGGGCTGGTTCGGGCCGTGGCTGATGGCGCACGGCGTGCAGATCCTGTTCGCGGTGCCGGCGATCGTGCTGGCGACGACCTTCGTGACTTTCCCGTTCGTGGCCCGCGAACTGATCCCGTTGATGCAGGAGCAGGGACAGCAGGAAGAGGAAGCCGCGATCTCGCTCGGCGCCGGCGGCTGGACCACGTTCTGGCGCGTTACGCTGCCCAACATCAAATGGGGCCTGCTCTACGGTGTGCTGCTCTGCAACGCCCGCGCCATGGGCGAATTCGGCGCCGTGTCGGTGGTCTCCGGCCATATCCGCGGCGAGACCAACACCATGCCGCTGCTGGTCGAAATTCTCTACAACGAGTACCAGATGGTGGCCGCGTTTGCGGTCGCTTCGCTGCTGGCGCTGCTCGCTCTGGTAACGCTGATCGCCAAGACCGTGCTCGAAGGCCGGATCGAACAAGGGCTGCAACACCATGACCATTGAAGTCCGCAACATCGTCAAACAGTTCGGCAGCTTCCGTGCGCTCGACAATGTCGATCTGCGGGTCGAGACCGGCGAGTTGATGGCGTTGCTCGGCCCGTCCGGTTCCGGCAAGACCACGCTGCTGCGCATCATCGCCGGGCTCGACTGGCCGGATAGCGGCTCGGTCGCGTTCGACGGCGAGGACGCGCTGGCCCGCGGCGCCGCCGAGCGCCATGTCGGCTTCGTGTTCCAGCACTACGCGCTGTTCCGCCACATGAGCGTGTTCGAGAACGTCGCGTTCGGCCTGCGCGTGCAGCCCCGGAAGATCCGCAAGACCGAAGTCGAGATCAAGAAGCGGGTCGGCGACCTCTTGGATCTCGTCCAGCTCGGCTGGCTGGCCGATCGCTATCCGAGCCAGCTCTCCGGCGGCCAGCGCCAGCGCATCGCGCTCGCCCGCGCGCTCGCCATCGAGCCGCGCATCCTTCTGCTCGACGAGCCGTTCGGAGCGCTCGACGCCAAGGTCCGCAAGGAACTACGCGCCTGGCTGCGCAATCTGCACGAGGAGATTCACGTCACCTCGATCTTCGTCACGCACGATCAGGAGGAGGCGCTCGAAGTCGCCAACCGCGTCGTGGTGATGGACAGGGGCAAGATCGAGCAGATCGGCTCGCCCGGCGACGTCTACGAGCACCCGGCGTCGGCCTTCGTGCACAGCTTCATCGGCGAGTCGATCGTGCTGCCGGTGGACGTGCAAGGCGGCACGGTGCGGCTCGGTGAGCGCCGGCTTGATCTCGTCGCGCCGGCCTCGGCATCCGGCCCGTCGAAGCTGTTCGTGCGCCGCCACGACGTCACCGTCGGGCCCTCGGGCTCGGGCGTGTTCGAAGGGGCCGTCAAGGCCGTTCGCGCCTTCGGCCCGATGCAGCGCGCCGATGTCGTGCTGAGCAACGGGCATGGTGACACGCTGATCGAAATCGATGCCCCGCGCGATCACTCGCTCAAGGTCGGCGACCGCGTCGGCCTGCAGCCGCAGCGCTATCGGATTTTCGCGGACGCTTAGCACTGAGTCCTCATCCTGAGGAGCCGCGGCGTAGCCCGCAGGCGGAGCCGGGGCGTCTCGAAGGATGAGGCCACGGGTGCTTGCGGCCCATGGTTCGAGACGCCCGGCTTCGCTGCGCGACGCCGGGCTCCTCACCATGAGGTTTTGCCAATGGCGGGCGCTCCAACGCGCCCGCGCGCTGTCACATAACTTTTGCAAAACATTCTTATCCAGAGCCGGACGGTAACTCCTGTCCGGTTCTGACTCATGCATAGCGTCGACGTTCGGTCGATATCCAAGACATTCGGCGATGCGAAAGCCGTCGACGACGTGTCGTTCTCGGCCAGGAGCGGAGAGCTTGTCGTGCTGCTCGGGCCGTCGGGCTGCGGCAAATCCACACTGCTGCGGATGATTGCGGGGCTCGAGGAGCCGAGCAGCGGCTCGATCGAGATCGAAGGCCGTGACGTCCGCGGGCTCACCGGCGCGGCGCGCGGCGTCGCCATGGTGTTTCAATCCTACGCGCTGTTTCCTCATCTCACCGTCGCCGACAACATCACTTTCGGGCTGTCGGTGCGCGGCGTTGCCAAATCCGAGATGGCGCATCGGCTCGACCGTGTCGTCGCGCTACTCGGGCTCGAGAAGCTTTTGGCGCGCAAGCCGGCGCAGCTCTCCGGCGGCCAGCAGCAGCGCGTCGCGCTCGGCCGGGCGCTGATCGCCGAGGCGCCGGTGTGTCTGCTCGACGAGCCGCTGTCCAATCTCGACGCCCAACTGCGCTTGGAACTGCGCCGCGAGATCCGCGCGCTGCAGCAGCGGCTCGGCATCACCATGATTTATGTGACGCACGATCAGTCCGAGGCGATGAGCATGGCCGATCAGGTGATCCTGATGCGTGCCGGCAAGATCGAGCAGCATGGTTCGCCGGCGGAACTTTACGGCTGCCCGGCGTCGCTGTTCACCGCGCGGTTCATCGGCTCGTCGCCGATGAACCTGATCGATCTCGACGACGGCCCGCACGGTGCCGTGGCGGCGGGCGGCGACGGCGCGGTGCTGCTGCGCGGTTCCGGCCGTGGCCGCGTGCTCGGGCTGCGCCCCGAGGATATCGATCTGCACCACGAGGGCGGCGACGGGCGTTTTCACGCCACTGTCACCGCGGTCGAATATCTCGGGGCCGAGGCCGTCGTGACTTGCATGATGGGGGAACGCCCTGTGCACGCCCGCACCCGCGGCGACGGCGCGCCGCCGGTCGGTGCCCGCGTCGGGCTGCGCTGGGACGCGGCGGCCGGGCATCTGTTCGAAGCCGACAGCGGACGCCGCCTGCCTCTCGAAGCCTTTGCCTAGTGGCTCCGTCGCCACGCTCACAATCACCAAGGGAGACTACTTCACCATGAACATGATCGCACGGCTCACCGCCGCCGCGTCGCTCACCGTCTCCGCGCTCGGCCTTTCGGCCGCATCGGCGACCGAGATCACCTTCTACTATCCGGTCGCGGTCGGCGGACCGATCACCAAGATCGTCGACGGCTACGCCGCCGAATTCACCAAGGCGCATCCCGATATCACTATCAAGCCGGTCTACACCGGCAGCTATCAGGACTCGCTGGTCAAGGCGATGACCGCTGCCAAGGCCGGCAACGCGCCCGACGTCGCCATCCTGCTGTCGACCGACATGTTTACGCTGATCGACAACGACATGATCGAGCCGATCGAGACGTTGGCGAAGTCCGAAGCCGATCAGGACTGGCTGAAGTCGTTCTACCCGGCGTTCATGGAGAACAGCCAGTCGGGCGGCCACACCTGGGGCATCCCGTTCCAGCGCTCGACCATCGTGCAATACTGGAACAAGGACGCCTTCAAGGCCGCCGGCCTCGATCCGGACAAGGCGCCGCAGAGCTGGGACGAGATGGTCGACTTCGGCAAGAAGCTGACCAAGCGCGATGCGTCGGGCGCGGTGACGCAGTGGGGTCTGGAGATTCCGTCGTCGGGCTTTCCGTATTGGCTGTTTCAGGCACTGACGACGCAGAACGGCGCGATCCTCGCCAACGCCGAAGGCACCAAGGTCGCCTATGACGATCCGAAGGTCGTCGAGGCGCTGCAGTTCTTCGCCGATCTTTCGCAGAAGCACGACGTGATGCCCAAGGGCATCATCGAGTGGGGCACCACCCCGAAGGATTTCTTCGAGGGCAAGACCGCGATGATCTGGACCACCACCGGCAATCTCACCAACGTCCGCACCAACGCCAAATTCGCCTTCGGCGTCGCGGCACTGCCCAAGCACGTGCGCGGCGGCTCGCCGACCGGCGGCGGCAACATCTACATCTTCAAGACCGGCGACAAGGCAAAGGCCGCCGCGGCGCTGGAATTCGCCCGCTTCCTGACGACGCCGGAGCGCGCCGCCGATTGGGGCATCGCCACCGGCTACGTCGCGACTCGTCCTGACGCCTGGCAGACCGAGGCGATGAAGAAGTATGTCGAGGGCTTCCCGGCCGCCGCCGTGGCCCGCGATCAGCTCAAGGAGGCCGTCGCCGAGCTGTCGACCCACGACAACCAGCGCGTCACCAAGGCGCTGAACGACGCGCTGCAGGCGGTGCTGACCGGGACCAAGACCGCCAAGCCGGCGCTGGATCAGGCACAGGCCGAAGCGACGCGGATTCTGTCGGCGTACAAGAACTGAGCACGATGAGTCCGCCGGCCGGAGCCACAGCTTCGGCCGGCGCGCCAAATGTCTTCTCTCCAGATAGTCGCCTGCCTATCCCCGTCATTGCGAGCGAAGCGAAGCAATCCAGCTTCACTGCAAGGAGCTGGATTGCTTCGTCGCTTCGCTCCTCGCAATGACGACTGAATTGGATACCGAGGAGCCGACCGGATTTCTGCATTGTCCACGATCACGCGCCGGCACCCGCTGAACATTCACATCCAGGGCTGGCTGCTGGCGTTGCCGGCGATCGTGCTGCTGCTGGCATTCACGCATCTGCCGGGCATCGCCACCATCATCGACAGTTTCTACGCCACGCCGGTCGGCAAGCGGCCGGCGGCGTTCGTAGGCCTCGCGCAATACCAGACGCTGCTCGCCGACCCCATCGCATGGCTGGCGCTGCGCAATAATCTCCTGATGGCGCTGATCACCGTGCCGTTGTCGATCGGACTTGCGCTGGCGATGGCGCTGTGGGTGGCGGGCAAAATCCGCGGCCGCGCCGCGCTGCGGCTGGCGTTCTTCACGCCCACCATCCTGCCGATGGTCGCCGCGGCCAATATCTGGATCTTCTTCTACACGCCCGATTACGGCCTCTTGAACCAGATCATCCGCGTGCTCGGCTTCTCCAGCCACAACTGGCTCGGCGATCCGGCGACCGCGCTGCCGGCGCTGATGGCGGTGACGGTGTGGAAGGAAGCCGGCTTCTTCATGGTGTTCTATCTGGCTGCGCTGCAGCAGGTGCCGCCGGTGCTGTACGAGGCGGCGCGGATGGAGAATGCCGGCCGCTGGAAGGTATTTCGCCGGATCACCTGGCCGCTGGTGATGCCGACGACTCTGTTCGTCGCCGTCAACGCGCTGATCAACGCCTTCCGCGTGGTCGACCAAGTGATCGCCATGACGGGCGGCGGCCCCAACAATGCGACCACGCTGCTGCTGTTCTACATCTATCAGGTCGGCTTCAGCTTCTGGGACACCGGCTATGCCGCGGCGTTGTCGGCGGTGCTGCTGGCGCTGCTCGGCCTGATCTCGCTGCTGCAGTTCCGGCTGATGGGCCGCAACGTGCACTACCGATGAGCGGCGCATGAGCACACGCACAACGGACCGCCTGTTCGACTTCATCACCACGACGGCAGCGTGGCTGTTCGCGCTGCTGTGGGCGCTGCCGCTGCTCTACGCGATCTGGGCGGCGTTTCACCCGGCGGCGTTCGCGACGCTGTTCGATCTGTCGGCGCCGCTGACGCTCGACAACTTCACCCGCGCCTGGGCGGCGGCGCCGTTCGCGCGCTACTTCCTCAACACCGTGCTGCTCGTGCTCGGCATCATGATCGGCCAGTTCGTGATCTGCACGCTGGCGGCGTTCGGCCTGGCGCGCTGGAAGCTGTTCGGCGGCGACGTGCTGTTCGCGCTGATCCTGGTGCAGCTGATGGTCACGCCCGACGTGCTGATCATGGAGAACTATCGCAGCCTGCAGAAGCTCGGCCTGATCGATACGCTGACCGGCGTCGGGCTGCCTTATATCGCCTCGGCGTTTGGCATCTTTCTGCTGCGCCAGACCTTCAAGTCGATCCCCAAGGAGCTCGACGACGCCGCGCGGATGGAAGGCGCCTCGACGCTGCAGACGATCTGGCGGGTGTATCTGCCGCTGGCGCGGCCGGTCTATGTCGCTTACGGCCTCGTCTCGATCAGCTATCACTGGAACAACTTCCTGTGGCCGCTGATCGTCACCAATTCGACCGAGACCCGGCCGCTCACTGTCGGCCTGCAGGTGTTCGCCTCGGTCGATCAGGGCATCGACTGGTCGGTGATCTGCGCCGCCGCGCTGATGACCTCGGCGCCGCTGATGATCGCTTTCCTGCTGTTCCAGCGCGCTTTCATTCAGAGCTTCTTGCGCGCCGGCATCCGGTGAGGTTCACTTCGCCGGCAGATAGGCCAGGAAGTGCGCCAGCGCGTAGATCTCCTCTTCGCTGAGCGGGTAGGCGACGTCCGCCATCGCCGCCATGGCGCCGCCGGAGCGCTGGCCGGATTTGAATTCGTTCAGCGCCTTCACCAGATATTCCTCGCGCTGGCCGGCGAGTCGCGCCACGGCCTTGGTGCCCGCATAGCTGTCGGTATGGCACGAGGCGCAGCGCCGGCCGACCGCGGCCTCGGCGCCCTTGCGCGACAGCTCGGGTTTGTCGTCGATTTTGTCGTTCTTCATCGGCGGCAGCGAGGCGAAGTAAGCACCGAGGTTGCGAATATCCTCGTTGGTCAGCTCGTCGACGATAGGCTTCATATTGGCGTTCTGCCGCGTGCCGCTGCGGAAAAACACCAGCTGCCATTGGATGAACTGGTCGGGCTGCCCGGCCAGCGACGGCGTGTACTCCATCTCCGAGATGCCATTCTCGCCGTGGCACCCGGCGCACATCTCGGCCTTGGCCTTGCCGGCCTCGAGATCGGCGGCGTGGAGCGAAGAGACGCCGCTTAGCAGGCTTAGCGCAATGACGATCAACGCCGCGGGGAGGCGAGTCATGCAAGGTTCTCTCTGTTGCGTCAGAGTTATCGTTAGAGTTCGTCATTCCGGGATTCGTCCCGGTCGGCGTAGCCGGCCGGGACGAAGGCCCGGAATCCATAGCCGCTGTGCTCGCGGTGGAGTACGTCGGCGGTGGTCGTGCCTAACAACGAGCACAGGGATTATGGATTCCGGGTTCGCGAGCTTCGCTCGCGCCCCGGAATGACGAAACGTGAGGTGGTACACTCAGCTCACTTCGAGTAGCTGATTCGGTAGATCGCTCCGGCCCAGTCGTCGGCGACCAGGATGGATCCGTCCTTGGCCTGCACGATGTCGGCGGGGCGGCCGAGGTAGCCTTGGTCGCCTTCGATCCAGCCGTCGGCGAAGACTTCCTGCTTGGCGTTCTTGCCGTCCGGATCGGCGGTGACTTTCATGATCCGGCCGCCTTGATACTTGTGCCGGTTCCAAGACCCGTGTTCGGCGATCAGGATGGTGTTCTTGTAGTCGGCGGGGAATTGGTCGCCGGTGTAGAACTTCATGCCGAGCGGAGCGACGTGGGCGCCGAGGTTGAGCACCGGTGGGGTGAACCTCGGAACACTTGTGGCCCATGGCGAATTTCGGGTCCGGCAGTCGCCCT
>NZ_BADD01000184.1 GCF_000333455.1 Rhodopseudomonas sp. B29 | reverse complement strand
CTCTGAGTGCGGTCGCCATCGGCGCCTCCGCCCAGCTCATCGGCAACGGCCCGACGCTGCTGCCGCCGCCGAACGTGCCGCCGCCCGCGCCGCCCCCGCCGGTGGCGACAGTGCCCGTGGTGCCGCGCCTCGCCGATCCGCCGCCGCTGACGCACGAGAACATCGAGCCGGCGCCGCAGGGACCGAAGGCGCAGCTGCGCCGCAGCTCGTTCCACCAGCGCTTCGCGCGTTGCCTCGACGAGGGCGCCGGCATGGGGCTGAGCAGCACCGAACGCGATCGCTACGCGCGCTCCTGCGCGCTGCAATGACGTAGATACTTTGACGCGATGACAAGCGAGACGCCATGCGTGAACTGATCGAAGACGTCGCCGGCCATTCGCCGCTCGATCCGCAGGAATCGTCGCGGCTGTCGAGCCGCGCGCAATTGCCCAAGCGGTTCTACAAAGAGGCCAGCGTCGCCGAGGCGCCCGACGGCTTCGCCGTGCAGCTCGACGGCCGCTCGGTCAAGACGCCGACGCGCAATCCGCTGGCGGCGCCGACGCGCGCGCTCGCAGAGATCATCGCCGCCGAATGGCAGGCGCAAACCGACCTGATCGATCCGGCCACGATGCCGCTGACGCGGCTCGCCAACAGCGTGATCGACGGCGTCACCGGCCGCGAAGACGCGGTGACCGACGACGTCGCCAAGTACTTCTCGTCCGATCTGTTGTTCTATCGCGCCAGTCATCCGGAAGCGTTGGTGGCGCGCGAGGCCGAGCACTGGGATCCGGTGCTGTTCTGGGCCAAGGACGTGCTCGGCGCACATTTCATCCTCAGCGAAGGCGTCATCCATGTCGGCCAGCCGGAGCCGGCGATCGAAGCGGCGCGCGCCGCGCTGCCGTCCGATCCCTGGGCGATCGGCGCGTTCCATGTGGTGACGACGCTGACCGGCTCGGCGGTGCTGGCGCTGGCGCTGCTGCACGGGCATTTGTCCGCGGACGCGGTGTGGGCGGCGGCGCATGTCGACGAGGACTGGAACATCGAGCAATGGGGGCTCGACGAGGAAGTCGCCTCGCAGCGTAGCGCGCGGCGTGCCGAATTCGACGCCGTGGCGCAGGTGCTGGCCGCCGTGGCGCGCGGAAGTTAACGAGGGGTTTACGGCCGCAGTCTAGTCTGCGTCACCCTCGTTCGGCGGGCCCGCATGGCGATCACGGTCGATCCGACTCTTTCCCTCGTCGCCCTGCAGGGCGTCACCGCCGATATCGGGCTGCAGCCCGGATCGGTGGTGCAGGCGCGGGGCTGTCGTCTCGGACAGCA
>NZ_BADD01000185.1 GCF_000333455.1 Rhodopseudomonas sp. B29 | reverse complement strand
CCGCCGGCCCGCTCCGCTCGGTCCCGGCCGTCCCGGCCCCGGCTTGCCCGGCCGCGCCGCCCGCCCCTGTTTGTCGCCGAACCGGGAGCTTTTCGCCCCGCCCGGCCGCGCCGACTTGGCCGCCGGACCGCGCGCGGGCTTGCCGCGCGTGCCGTCGGGGCCACGCTTGGCGAGAGGTTTCTTGACGCGGCGGCTCATGGGATGCTCCGGGGGAAATCACGCCGTGCCTAGCGCAAAAGCGGCTGCCGGTCACGGACGGAGTTGCTGGCAACGTCCCGTAGTCCGGATGCAGCGAAGCGAAATCCGGGGCGGCAGGCCCGTTCACGCAAGCCTCCGCATCCTCGCGGCGCCAGCGCCCGAGTTGTGGCTGTGGTCTCCGCCCCGTGAGGGGCGGCGGAGCGCCGGTCGGCGCGCCTGATGGATAGGTGGCCGCGGACCGTTCGCCGACGCATCGGCAAGGTTCGCGGAAACGCCGAACCGGCGCTCCACCGTGGCGATTTGTTCGCTTCAGGACCGTGCTTCCGGGCGCAGGCACGATGCCTCCGCACCGCTTCATCCCGGCGGTTTCCCGCCGTTCGCCTGTGCCGCGTCCAGCCAACTAACAAGTGGCAGAGCCTCGTAATGGGCCCGGACGGCGACCCGAAGCGTCCAGAGTGCGCGGAGCACGTCTGCCCCCCGCCCGCAGGCTTCAAAGGCCGCCCCACTCCAAGA
>NZ_BADD01000186.1 GCF_000333455.1 Rhodopseudomonas sp. B29 | reverse complement strand
GTGACGCCCGCCGATCGTGCCGACGACGACATCCCTGTGCTGAAGCCGGCCGACCTTAAGCCGGCCTGGCAAGGCGCCATGCCGGTGCTGTGTATCGGCGGGCGATCGCAACTCG
>NZ_BADD01000187.1 GCF_000333455.1 Rhodopseudomonas sp. B29 | reverse complement strand
GTCGAGGACGACGGCCTCGTGCGCACGGTGGCCGTGGACATGCTGGAGGACGCCGGTTTCGACGTCC
>NZ_BADD01000188.1 GCF_000333455.1 Rhodopseudomonas sp. B29 | reverse complement strand
CGAAAATCCGACGCTGGTCCGTGCCTTCGGCATCAACGTGCCGCGGATGATCACGCTGACCTACGGGCTGGGCGTCGGTCTTGCGGCGCTCGCCGGCGTGCTGTCGGCGCCGATCAACCAGGTGCGGCCGCTGATGGGCGCCGACCTGATCATCGTGGTGTTCGCCGTGGTGGTGATCGGCGGCATGGGCTCGATCATGGGTTCGATCATCACCGGCTTCACGCTCGGTGTCGTCGAAGGATTGACCAAATATTTCTACCCCGAGGCCTCCAACACCGTGGTGTTCGTGCTGATGGTGCTGGTGCTGTTGGTGAAGCCTTCGGGCCTGACGGGACGGGCTGCCTGACATGACCTCGATTACAGATAGTTCGATCCCGACCACCAGCCGCCGCGCGGTGCGCGACGAAATGATCGCGCTGGCTCTGATGACCGCGGTGCTGGCCATCGTGCCGCTCACCGGCGTCTATCCGTTCTTCGTGATGCAGGGCCTGTGCTTCGCGCTCTTGGCCTGCGCCTTCAATCTGCTGATCGGCTACGGCGGCCTGTTGTCGTTCGGCCACGCGATGTTCCTCGGCACCGCCGGCTATGTCACCGGCCATGCACTCAAGGTCTGGGGCCTGTCCCCGGAACTCGGGATCATCGTGGGGATGGCGGGCGCTTTCGTGCTCGCGGTGATCACCGGCCTGATCGCGATACGCCGCCAGGGCATCTATTTCGCGATGATTACGCTGGCGCTGTCGCAGCTGTTGTACTTCATCTATCTGCAGGCGCCGTTCACCCATGGTGAAGACGGCATCCAGGGCATCCCTCAAGGCAAGATGTTCGGCTTCATCGATCTGTCGAAGACCGATACGCTGTACTACGTCATCCTGGTCGGCTTCCTGATCGGCTTCCTGATCATCTACCGCGCCATCAACTCGCCGTTCGGCGAGGTGCTGAAGGCGATCCGCGAGAACGAGCCGCGGGCGATTTCGCTGGGCTACAAGACCGACCAGTACAAGCTGCTCGCGTTCATCCTGTCCGGCACGCTGGCCGGCTTCGCCGGCGCGCTGAAAGTGTTCGTGGCGCAGAACGCCTCGCTGACCGACGTGCACTGGTCGATGTCGGGCGAAATCGTGCTGATGACGCTGGTCGGCGGCCTCGGCACCGTGTTCGGTCCAGTGGTCGGCGCCTTCGTGATCATCGCCATGCAGCAATATCTTGCCGGTTTCGGCCAGTGGGTGACGGTGATCCAGGGCGTCATCTTCGTCGCCTGCGTGCTGACCTTCCGCCGCGGCATCATCGGCGAGATCGCGCATCTGTATAGGCGGTCGCTGTAGGGCG
>NZ_BADD01000189.1 GCF_000333455.1 Rhodopseudomonas sp. B29 | reverse complement strand
CGCACCATCATCGGAATGGGTGAAGCGTCTTGGCCTCACTCAGCGTGCGCGTCAGGCCGGGTCCTTCCACAGCTTCGGCGCCTTTTCCAATCCGGCGAAGGCGGCGTTGGTACCAATGTTGAAGAACGGGTCCCACGTGTAGTACTGGATCGGGAAGATGTCCTTGTTGGGCGAGACGCCGATCTTGATCTGGTAGGTCATCTGGCCCGAGCGCATCAGGCTGCCGTAATATTGGAACGGCGTGTCCGGAGTCTGCTCCTTCGGCCAGCCCTGATTGCCGAACACGTTGACGCCGGACGACTGCTGGAATCCTTCGATGTGGACGTAGGCGCCGGCCTCCTGCAATTCGGTGATCGGGAACACGTTGAACCCGACGGTCTGACCGGCCGACCCTTTCGTGGAGAGCTCGAGGCCGCCCTCGTTGGCGCTGCCGTTCACCGCGCGGTTGTCAACCATGTAGATGCCGGCGCCGAGATAGGCGCCCGCCTTCTGCGCATACACGTAGGCGACGTCGACGGCGATATTGATGACGATGTTGGCTTTCTTGGCCATGGTCGGATCCCCCTCAGTTGATGGCGACAGACATCGGCAGCACTCCGGTCCACGACACGGAGCCGCCGTTGTAGTTGACAGTGATGCCCTGCGAGATGGTGCCTCCGGTGGAGGACTTACTCACGGTCCCGGTCCAGACGGCCGAACTCGGGTCGATCGGCGAGGGCTGTGCCTGCCAGCCGGTCGGCGCGCTGATCTGCGTGATGGTGAGGCTGCCGGCATATTGCGGATCGATCGGCAGCACCTGCCAGCACACGCTGGTGTTGGTGGCGACTTTCGAGGTGAGGCTGGGCGTGCCTTCGCCGCTGCCCTGGAGATTGTCGACCGCGTAACAGCCGGTAACCTGCTGCTGCGCGAGCGCGTTGATATCGACCCAAATCTGGATGAAGACCGTGCAGTCCTCTGGATTGACCACGAGCGCCATTGCTCTGCTCCGTTCGATAGACCGCCAAATCGGCGGCTACAACTTTTAGTTGTGTAAATTGATATGATGCAACCGTATTACGGTGGCCTCGGGTTTGTACGAGGCCGCGAGTTGCAGCTTGTACTTGGGGGGCTTCCGGCGAGCGGCTCCTGGGCCGACCTCTGCGTCGACCATCAGGAGGACAATCAGTCGATGCTGACGGCCACGCGCGCCGAACGGGCAGCCGAATCTGAAGCGCCATGCGCTGCGCTATTGCGTCCGCAAGGCCGGCAGCAACTGTTCGTGACGCTCAGATATCGAGTTCGGCCCAGATCGCGGCGTGATCGGAGGCGGCTTCGGCCGCCTTGGTGATTTCCGGATAATGCGGAAACAAATCGCCGTTCTTTCCGCCCCACACGCCCATGCGGAGGATGCCGCCGGCCGTCGCCTTGGCGAATAATTCCGGTGACAGCAGGATGTAGTCGATCTTGTTCGAGGCGGTGCCGTTCTTGTAAGTACCGGGCCGGCCGTCGTCGTGAAAGCCGGGCAGCTCGCTGATGTCCTTGAGCCCGGTCTGATGGAACAGCGGACTGATCGGGTCGCTGTCCGGCGTGTCGTTGAAGTCGCCGATCACCGCGATGTACTCGTTGTGCTGCTGGCGTAGCGCGCGATAGATCGCGGCGGTGCGCGCCGCTTGACGCTTGCGCCGCGCATTCGAACTCGCCGGACTACCGTATCCCTTGCTCTTGAAATGGTTGATCAGCAGGATCAGCCGATTGTCGTTGGCGGTGGTCAGTTCGTACTGGGCACAGTCACGGCTGAAGATCACGCCTTCGTCGTCGGCATCATCGACATGGCTGACGATCGACACGATCTCGAACCCCTTGCGCGTCATCAGCCCGACATCGATACCGCGTTCGTCGTTGCCGTCGACCAGCATGATGTGGTCGTAGGGCTTGCCGGCGACGGCGGGCAGCACGTTTTTCGAGAAGCGCACCAGCGCCGGCCGGCTTTCCGCCTCGACCACCCCGAGCACGTCGGCACCAAGATCGGTGATCACCCGCGCGGTGTTGCGCGTTGCGGTCTCGTTGACTTCTTCGACCTTGAGGTCGACCCAGCCGATCCAATCCTCGCGGCCGTCGGCGACGATTGTGACCTTGCCGCCGCTGCGCTTGACCAGATCGCCGCGGTTCTGGCGCAGGACGGCGAACGGCCCGTCGTCCGATTTCTTCAGACCGAGCTGGTCGAGCAGGTCGACAATCCTCGTCTTGTCGGCGGCAGTGTAGCGCGCCTTGCCGAGGATGCGGTTGAGGTCGGCCTGCGCTTTCAGGATATCCTTGCCCTCGGAGAAATTGGCCTTGTTGAGGGCCTTCGCGCGCAGAAAGAGATTCTCGACATTGAACGATGCTAATTTCATCGCAGCCTCGCTGTCGCAATCGATGGCAGTGAAAATCACAGGCTAGTGCGGATCAATGTCACCAATGCTACAGCCGAGAGGTCCGCGCGGCAATGCGTAGCGGAACACCGTCAGCGCGGAGAGCGCTGCAATTACGAACTACACGGACGTCGAGTAGTCGAGGTGTTTTGCAGATGGTGCGAAGCAATATGGACCAGACGATAAGTCGCCCCTCGACCCACATCATCGGCCCGAGCCCGCCATGACAAGCCGGTGATGCTCAACCGGCTTGGTTGCTTTAGCCCCAGCTCTTCAGCCTGCGGAGTTGCGGCGTCTTCTTGTGCTGATGATCGGCCATGCGGCCGAGCAGATTGTCGAGCTCGGTAATCGCCTTAAACAGATAGGGACCCTTGTTGAGCATCACGCATTCGGCGCGCGCCGCCATCGCGGCGTCGGTCATCTCGCCGCGCGACGGCGTGCCTTTCTTGACCAGATGCTCGAGCACCTGCGTGGCCCAGATCACCGGGATATGCGCGGCTTCGCCGATCCACAGGATCTCCTCCTGCATTTCGGCCAGGCGGGTGAAGCCGAGTTCGACGGCGAGATCGCCGCGCGCGATCATGATCGCTGTCGGCTGCTGGCCGGCGGCCTGCACCAGCATGTCGGGCAGGCGCGCGACCGCTTCGGGCGTCTCGATCTTCAGCACCAGCGACAGCTTGCGCCAATCCTCCGGACGCCGCTCGCGCAGCTCGGCCTGCAGCGCCTCGACGTCCTCGACCGACTGCACGAAGGAGAACTCGATGCCGTCGGCATGGGCGGCGACGAAGTCGAGGTCGGCGCGGTCTTGGTCGGTGAGCGCCGGGATGTCGAGCTGGGTGTCGGGGAAATTGAGGCCTTTCTCCGGCTTCAGCCGCAGCCCCTTGTCGGCGGTCGCGGTGACGCGGCCGACAACGCCCCACGGCGTCTTGCGCTCGACGCGGATGCACAGCTTGCCGTCGTCGACGAAAACGCGCGCGCCCACCGCAGCCTTCGCCAGCGCTTCGCCGAGCGTGCATTCGACCGCGAAGTGATCCTCGATCAGGTCGACACGGTCGAGCTCGCCTTCGGCGGTGATGGCGATGAGATCGCCGACGTCGGCGCGGTCGCGGTTCTCCGGCGTGCGCGACAGGCCGGTACGGATCTTCGGGCCGGCGATGTCCATGAGGATCTTCATGCGCCGGCCGGTGGCTTCGGCGGCGACATGCAGATGATTGATCATGCGCTGCCAGCGCTCGGGATCGTCGTGGGCGCAATTGATCCGCACCGCCTCGACGCCGCGTTCGGCGAGCCGCAGCATGAACGATGGATCGTCGGCGGCCTCGCTCGGGCAGGTGACGAGCAGGGCGACGTGGCGATCGCCGAAAGCGGGGCCGAACAGCTCCTGGCTGCGCTGGGTGATGTAGTGTTCGCCGGCAAAGAATTGATGAGACGACGGCCGCAGATGTTCCGGCTCGCCGGCGAGCGCGGCGAGGCTGGCGCGCACCGCCTGCAGCGTCGGCATCACCCGGCTTTCCAGACGGCCGAGCGACGACAGGCCGAGCGCCGCCAGATTGCGCTGCAACGGCCGCAGATCGTGATGACGCAGTGCCAGGTAGTGCGCCAGGTTGGTCGCGCTGGTGGCGAAGCCCGGCCGCGCGATCCGGCCTGCCCATCCCGCCGTCCTCTGCTTGCCGGCCGCATCGATGCCGGCGATCAGCTCATCCAGAGTGCGCGCCAGGTGGTGGATGTCGGTCGTCATGCGGCGAACTCGCGCGTTGAAGGCGGCTGGTGCCGCAACCCTGACCGTGTAGGTCCGGGCCATGAACGCGCTGTGACATCGGCAGGCGTTCGATCTTAGACCTTCAGGGAAGGGCGCCGGCGCGGTATCGTGACGGCCAAACCGCCTTCCCAGGCGGATGACACACGGCTCCTTCTCGGGAGCATCCTTCAGCGGAGTCAGCAGTGGCGATTACGATCTATGGCATCAAGAACTGCGACACGATGAAGAAGGCGCGGGCCTGGCTCGACCAGCACGGCGTCGCCTATGCTTTCCACGACTACAAGACTGCGGGTGTCGATCGCGCGCATCTCGACCGCTGGGCCAAAGAGGTCGGCTGGGAGACGCTGCTCAACCGCGCCGGCACAACATTCAAGAAGCTTCCCGACGCCGACAAGGAAGGCCTCACCGAGGCCAAGGCCATCGCCCTGATGCTGGCGCAGCCGTCGATGATCAAGCGCCCGGTGCTGGAGCAGGGCGGCAAGCTGCTGGTCGGCTTCAAGCCGGAGATTTACGCGAAGGCATTCGGCTGAGGGTCTGACGCCCCGATGGGTCATTCCATCCGGCAGAACTCTCATCAACATGCGTTGAAAAGCTGCCCTGCATTGCATCTTGCGCAAGGCTCGGAATTGGCGGCATAGTCGCGGCCGAAAATCCCGGGCTGGGCGGTCGTCAGGCGCCGCAAGCACCGGACAACAAAGACAATAAAGACGTGTCGACAGCGTGCACGCGCCGTCGGCCGGGGGGAATTGGCTTGGCCGATGACATCATTCTCGAAACCCAAGGTTTGACCAAGGAGTTCGCCGGCTTCTTTGCCGTGCGCGACGTCAATCTGCGGGTCCGGCGTGGCCACATCCATGCGCTGATCGGCCCGAACGGCGCCGGCAAGACCACGTGCTTCAACCTGCTGACCAAGTTCATGCAGCCCTCGGCCGGGCAGATCAGCTACCGCGGCAAGGACATCACCGCGATGGCGCCGGCCGACGTGGCGCGGCTCGGTCTGGTACGCTCGTTTCAGATTTCGGCGGTGTTCCCGCATCTGACGGCGCTGGAAAACGTCCGCGTCGCGCTGCAGCGCCAGCATGGTAGCTCGTTCGACTTCTGGCGCTCCAAGAGTGTGCTCGACAAGTACAATCAGCGCGCCCGCGAATTGCTCGACGACGTCGGGCTGTCCGAATTCGCCGACACGCCGGCGGTCGAGATGGCTTACGGCCGCAAGCGCGCGCTGGAGATCGCCACGACGCTGGCGCTCGATCCGGAGATGATGCTGCTCGACGAGCCGATGGCCGGCATGGGCCACGAGGACATCGACAAGATCGCCACGCTGATCAAGCGCATCTCGGCCAAGTACACGATCCTGATGGTCGAGCACAATTTGAGCGTCGTCGCCAATCTGTCGGACACCATCACGGTGCTGACCCGCGGTCAGGTGCTGGCGGAGGGCAATTACCGCGACCTGACCCAGGACGAGCGCGTCAAGGAAGCCTATCTCGGAGCCGGCCATGGTTGAGACCGCGACCCTCGAGCGTACTGCGCCCGTCGCGCCCGGCAACGCGCTGCTCAGCGTGCGCAATCTGCAGGCGTGGTACGGCGAAAGCCACATCCTTCACGGCATGGATTTCGACGTCCGCACCGGCGAAGTGGTGACGCTGCTCGGCCGCAACGGCGCCGGCAAGACCACGACGCTGAAGTCCATCATGGGCATCATCGCCAAGCGCAGCGGCAGCATCCTGTTCGACGGCGGCGATATCAGCCGCGCCACCTCGGACAAGATCGCCCGTCGCGGCATCGCGTTCTGTCCGGAGGAGCGGGGGATCTTCGCCAGCCTCGACGTCCGCGAGAATCTGACGCTGCCGCCGCAGGTGCGGCCGGGCGGGCTGTCGCTCGATCAGATCTTCGAGCTGTTCCCCAATCTGCGCGAGCGGCTGAAGAGCCAGGGCACCAAGCTCAGCGGCGGCGAGCAGCAGATGCTGGCGATCGCCCGCATCCTGCGCACCGGCGCGCGCTTCCTGATGCTCGATGAGCCGACCGAAGGTCTGGCGCCGGTGATCATCCAGCAGATCGGCCGCACCATCGCGCGGCTGAAGAACGAGGGTTTCACTATCCTGCTGGTGGAGCAGAACTTCCGCTGGGCCGCGACGGTGGCGGATCGCTACTACGTAGTCGAGCACGGCAAGATCATCGACGGCTTCGCCAATTCCGAACTCGAAGCCAACATGGACAAGCTGCACACCTATCTGGGCGTGTGAGTCCGGCACCAACATTCGCACAAGTTTCGGGAGCGCAATGTCCATCAATATTCAGGCCCTGTTGGCGCAGCTTCTGGTCGGACTGATCAACGGCTCGTTCTACGCTCTGCTCAGCCTCGGGCTCGCCGTGATCTTCGGCATGCTCAACATCATCAACTTCGCCCACGGCGCGCTCTATATGATGGGCGCCTTCGTGGCCTATTTCCTGCTCAACCTTGCCGGCCTCGGCTATTGGTGGGCGCTGATCCTGGCGCCGCTGATCGTCGGCGCGTTCGGCATGGTGATGGAGCGAACCCTGCTGCAATGGCTGTCCGGGCTCGATCACCTCTACGGAC
>NZ_BADD01000190.1 GCF_000333455.1 Rhodopseudomonas sp. B29 | reverse complement strand
CGGCGCAGACCGCCATGCGGCCGAGATAAGCGTCGAGGTTGACGGCGACGTAACGCTTGCCGGTGCGCGTCATCAGCGCGGCGCCGACTTCTTGCCAGTCGTTGCGATAGCGCTTGCGGATCGCTTCGGTGGCGGCGTCGATCAGTTCGCGGTCGGTATCGGTGAGACTCACTTCGACAATTCCTTCAAGCCGAGCTTGATCAATTGCGCAGTCGCCGCGTCTTCGCCGGCGCTGCGCGTCGCCGCGGCGATGGCGGCGGCCGCCTGCGGCTGGCCGTAGCCGAGATTGACCAGCGCCGAGATCGCATCCGCCACCGCACGCGGCGCGCGGTTGTCGTCGATGGCGCCGGAGAGCTGCACTACCGCCGGATCAACGTTGCTGAGTGCCGGCACCTTGTCCTTCAGCTCGGTGACGATGCGCTCGGCGACCTTCGGCCCGACGCCGGGGGTGCGCGCCACCGCGGCCTTGTCGCGCAGCGCGATGGCATTGGCGAGGTCGTTCGGCGGCAATGTCGAGAGCACCGCCAGCGCCACCTTGGCGCCGACGCTCTGCACCGTCTGCAGCAGGCGAAACCATTCGCGCTCATGATCAGTGCGGAAGCCGAACAGCTTGATCTGGTCCTCGCGCACATATGTCTCGATCGACAGCGTCGCCGCCTCGCCCGGCTGCGGTAGGGACTGCAGCGTGCGGCTGGCGCAATGCACCTGATAGCCGACGCCATGCACGTCGAGGATCACGTAGTCCTCGCCGTAGCTATCAATGACGCCTTTGAGCTTGCCGATCATGGGGTGGCTCCGAGGCGAGGCGCCTCTTCTCCCCTCTCCCGCTTGCAGGAGAAGGGCCGGGGGTGAGGGGCCACGGGCACTGTGCTCGCGTCGCCCTCACCCCAGCCCTCTCCCGCAAGCGGGAGAGGGGGCGCGCCGCCAGCGGGGAGAGGCATCGGCTTACATTGCGAGACTGACATCGCCGTCCCCACCATCATGCGCCCACCGCCTTCAGCCGCTGCGCGCTGATGCGGTGGTGGGCGTGGGTGATGGCGATGGCGAGGGCGTCGGCGGCGTCGGCGCTTTTGGGATCGGCCTTGGGCAGCAGGATCTTCAGCATCATCTGGATCTGATT
>NZ_BADD01000191.1 GCF_000333455.1 Rhodopseudomonas sp. B29 | reverse complement strand
CCCCTCCGTCGAGCCGGCTTCACCCGAACCGCATCGTCATGCCTACGTGACTCGGCTGAAACCCCAGCCGCTGGTAGAAGCGCTGGGCGTCTTTTCGGCTCTGATGCGTGAACAGTTCCACCAGCTTGCAGCGCTGCGCCAAGGCTTCGCCGATCGCCCAGCGGACCAACTGTTCGCCGATGCCACGGCCGCGGCAGTCGCTGGGAACGAACCGCCGAGGCCGTCCCGCAGACGGCCGAGCAGATCACCGCCGCCCGGCATGCCGGCTTCGACACTGCGCGGCAGGCGATCTTCAAGCCCAACGGCGCCAGCGCCTTCGATATCAGTCACGCGGCGATCGTGGCGCTGCCGCAGGCCGCCAATGCGACGCTCGACAAGGTGCTGTTGCAAGCGCCCGGCGTGTCGCAGGACTCCGCCGCCAGCGGAGATCTGCACGTGCGCAACGAGCACGCCAATGTGCAGTACCGCATCAACGGCATCGCTCTGCCGGACGGCGTCAGCGGCTTCGGCCAGATGCTCGATACGTCGATGATCGGCACAATGACGCTGCTGACCGGCGCGCTGCCGGCGCAATACGGCCTGCGCACCGCCGGCGTGGTCGACATCACGACGCGCACCGACGCCTTCAACAACAGCGGCACCGTCAGCGTCTACGGCGGCAGCCGGCAGACGATCACGCCGAGCGTCGAATATGGCGGCACCGCCGGCAGCACGCAGTATTTCGTCTCCGGCCGTTACTTCGGCTCCAGCCTCGGACTCGAAAACCCGACCTCGTCGCCAAGCGCGATCCACGACGACACGCAGCAGGGCAAAGGCTTCGCCTATCTCTCCACCGTGATCGACGACTCGACGCGCCTGACCTTCATCGGCGGCGCTTCGGCCAACAACTACCAGATCCCCAACAACCCCGGACAGACGCCGGGCTTCACGGCGTTCGGCGTATCGAATTTCGATTCGACGCAGCTCAAGGAGACCCAGCAGGAGCGCAACGCGTTCGGCGTGCTGGCGCTGCAGAAATCGATCAACGGATTCGACCTGCAATTGTCGGCGTTCTCGCGCTCCAGCACGCTGCACTTCATGCCCGACACGGTCGGCGATCTCGTCTTCAACGGTGTCGCCTCGGACGTGTATCGCCGCAGCATAGCCAACGGCATCCAGGCCGACGGCTCGTACCGGCTCAGCGACGCGCACACGCTGCGCGGCGGTTTCCAGATCACGGCCGAGCAGAGCCGGGTGACGAATTCCTCGGTGGTGCTGCCGCTCGACGACAGCGGCAATCCGCTCGACGCGCCGACCGGCATCGTCGATTCCAGCAGCAAGCTCGGCTGGCTGTTCAGCACCTATCTGCAGGACGAGTGGCGGGTCACCAACACGGTGACGCTGAATTCCGGCCTGCGCTTCGACCAGATGAACGAGTACACGAGCGCCAACCAGCTCAGCCCGCGCGTCAGCCTGACCTGGCGGCCGACCGAAGACACCACGTTCCACGCCGGCTATTCACGCAACTTCACGCCGCCCGCGCAGGTGCTGGCGGCACCGACCAATCTGGCGCTGGTGCAGAACACGACGCAGCAGCCGGCCGTCAACGCCAGCAGTCCGGTGCTGCCGGAGCGCTCAAACGTGTTCGATGTCGGCGTCACCCAGAAGCTGCTGCCCGGCCTCGAAGTCGGCATCGACACCTACTACAAGACCGCTCGCGATCTGCTCGATGACGGCCAGTTCGGCGCCGCCTATGTGCTGTCGGCGTTCAACTACGACCGCGCCGAAAACGTCGGTGTCGAATTCAAGGGCTCCTACACCAGCGGCAATTTCCGGGTCTGGGGAAACCTCGCACTGGCGCGGCAGATCGCCACCAAGGTGGTGTCGAACCAATACCTGTTCGATCCCGACGAACTCGCCTACATCGCCAACAACTATATCTACACCGACCACGCCCAGCTGGTGACGGCGTCGGCCGGCGCGTCCTATCGCTGGCACGACACCAATTTCAGTGCGTCGATGATCTATGGCAGCGGCCTGCGCTCCGGCTTCGCCAATATCGGCTCGCTGCCGTCCTACACCCAGGTCAATCTCGGCGTGTCGCACGATTTCTATCTGGTGAGCCCGACCAAGCCGACGACGCTGCGGTTCGACGTCGTCAACCTGTTCGACACCGTCTACGAAATCCGCGACGGCTCCGGCATCGGCGTGTTTGCGCCGCAATACGGCCCGCGTCGCGGGTTCTATGCGGGGATCTCGCAGAAGTTCTGAGGCGAGATTACTCGTAGGGTGTGCTGAGCGAAGCGAAGCGCACGCGCTACACACACAGAACCGCGTGGGCACGGCGCTTCGCGCCTTTGCCCACCCTACGGCTTACACATCGAGATTCCGGGTTCGCTCACTTCGTGAGCGCCCCGGAATGACCGCTGGCGACGAGGCCGGTCAGTGCGAGCCGGCAATCAAATCGATCGCCCCGTCGACGATCTTGTCGAGTTCCGTCCGCGGCGTGCCGGCACGAGCGCGGATCGACAGCGTGTGCAGAGTCGCGGCCGCGAGCTGGCCGAGCAGCACCGGATCGGCGGAGGCCGGCAGCTCGCCTTGCTTTTGCGCGGTCCGCAGAAGAGCGGCGAAGGCCTTGTCGAGTTCGCCGAGCGTGTCCTGCACCATGGCGCGGATGTCGGGATCGACGATCGCTTCCGACGTCACGGTCATCACCGTGAAGCAGCCGCCGGGACCGTTCTGGCCGGACAGATAGATGTCGAGCGTGGCGTCATACAGCCGCTTCATCCGCTGTCGCACCGGCGCGGCACCGCCGATCGCCGCGGTGATCCGGGCGCGGGCATCGTCGCGATAGCGCGTGAAGCTCTTGATATAGAGATCGCGCTTGTCGCCGAACGCGCCATACAGGCTCGGCCTGTTCATCCCGGTCGCGGCCGAGAGATCGTCCAGCGAGGTGGCGGCGAAGCCGCGTTGCCGGAACAGATCGAGCGCCTGGCCGAGCGCCTGCTCGGGTTCATAGGCCCGCGGCCGACCGCGCCGCTTGGGCGGCGATGCGCCGGCGGGTGCCGCCGAGGCAGATGACGGCTTGGCCGGCGCCGGGTCTCGATTTTTTTGTACCATTTCGCAAATAATTCCTTGACCACCCCTATATTATGCGAGACGGTACATAAATCAACACGCCGCGCCTGCGGCCACCCAGGGAGGTCTCGATGGATCTGTATTTCTCACCGCTGGCTTGTTCGATGGCGAGCCGCATCGCGCTGTACGAAGCCGGCGGCACCGCCAACTTCATCGAGATCGATCCGCCGAGCAAGACGGTGCTCGCCGACGGCAGCGACTTCCGCGCCGTCAATCCGCTCGGCCTCGTGCCGGTGCTGCGCACCGAAGGCGGCGTGACGCTGACCGAGAACGCCGCGATCCTGCAGTACATCGCCGACCGCTATCCCTCCAGCACGATCGGAGCCGGCAGCGGCCTGGAGCGCTCGAAGCTGCAGCAATGGCTGTGCTTCATCGGCACCGAACTGCACAGAGGCCTGTTCGCGCTGCTGATGAAAGCACCGCCGGAGGTGAAGGCGTTCGCGGTGGAGAAAGGAACATCGCGGCTCGATTACTTGAACAAGCACCTCGAGGGACGCGAGTTTCTGCTCGACAAATTCAGCGTCGCCGACGCCTATCTCGTCACGGTGCTGAACTGGACCCGCGCCACGCCGCAGATCGATCTGGCGAAATGGCCCGCCATCAAGGCCTATGCGGCGCGGCTGCAGCAGCGCCCCAGCGTCGCCAAGGCGCTCGCCGAAGAACTGCCGCTGTATCAAGCCGAAATGGCGAGGCACAAGAAGGCGGCTTAACAGCTCCGCGTTTTGTCACGCAGCAAACCCCAAGCCGCCTGCGCGCCCCCTCTCCCGCTTGCGGGAGAGGGTTGGGGTGAGGGCGACACGAGCAATGAGTTGGTGATTTTCGCGAACTAACTCTGCGCTTCGTTCACTACTGATTCTGCGACTCGCGGAGAGCGCTTCCCCCACCCGTCCCGGCTTCGCTACGCTCCGCCGGGCCGACCTCCCCCGCAAGCGGGAGAGGTTGCGCTGTGCCCGCGGCGCGCGCATCAGTTCCGCTCGTCCCCTCATCCTCTTCCACCGGCACCGTCACCGGCACGGTCGAGACCAGCGTCGGCAGGCTGCGATACCAAGTCGCAAGCCAGGCGGCGCCGACCAGGAGGGCGATGCCGGCGACGCTGACGAACAGCTGCATCAGTTCGCTGTCGGAAATCTGCACCAGCATCCAATGCGCGGTGAACGACAGGATGACGCCGAGGCAGAACACCGGCAGCGAGCGCTGGCCGCACAGGATGATCGGGTGCATCCCCTTGGAGCGCAGCGCCGGCAAATCCGGCGGCAGCAGCTTGATGACGATGCCGAGCAGCGCCAGGAAATGCAGCAGCCGCACCGGGGCCAGCGTGGTCTTGTCGATCGGATAGAGCAGCTTGCCGACGGCGTCGGGAACGAGCCCGTACATCGACTCGACATTCCACGAAATCACGATCACCAGCGCAACCACCACGATGGTCCAGCACAACAGCTGATTGGGCCACGACGTGACGAAGCCGCGGATCTTCGGGCCATTGCCGAAGCCGGCCCAGATGCCGAACACGAACAGGAACTGCCAGCAGAACGGGTTGAAGTACCAATGGCCGTCGGGGAACGACGGCAGATTCCAGCCGAGGCTGCGCGAGGCGATATAGAGCACGAACGAGCACACCAGCGTCACATGCGGCCGGCGCGACAAGCCCCACAGGATCAGCGGTGCCGCGACGACGAACACGATGTAGAGCGGCAGCACGTCGAGATTGACCGGCTTGTACTTGAGGAGCAGCGCCTGCTGGATCATCACGTCGGGATTGGCGAGAAACTGCGCGACGTTGAACTGATCCTTGTACATCGGATTGTCGAACCGCCGCGCCGCGCGCGCCACCTGGGCGGTGAAGAACAGGAACAGGAAGATGTGCACGACATAGAGCTGCGCCGCGCGCGTCCACAGCCGCTTGATCGCGGCGACGAACTCGCCGTTGCGGATCGCCGGCGCGTAAGCGAAGCCGATCGAATAGCCGGAGATGAAGACGAAGAACTCGGCGGCGTCGCAGAAACCGTAATTGCGCAGCGTCAGCCAGGCCAGGAAGTTGCCCGGGATGTGATCGACGAAGATCATCCACTGGCCGAGTCCGCGCAGGAAATCGAGCCGCAGGTCGCGCTCGCCCTGTCCCATAGCAACCTGGCGCGGCTGCACTCCGATGCCACTCACGTTCCGCTCTCCTTCGCCGGCGAATCACCGGGCAACGGCCAATCTAGCCGACGAAACGCACGGAAGCTCACTCGGGCCACACCGGGCCACGCAACATGGGCTTATGTGAGGTGTTCGATTAGTGCAGCTTTACCGTCGGCGTCGGTCGCGTGCGGCCGGATAGAACGCTGAGCAGCGTGCGGCCGCGGCCATACAGCGCGGCTTCGTGCATCTTGTACAGCGAGCGATACATGAAACGCGCGAAGTAACCTTCGATCATGAAGCTCTTGCCGACCAGCGAACCCATCAGGCTGCCGACCGTCGAGTATTTGCCGAGCGACACCAGCGAGCCGAAGTCGCGGTAGCGAAACTCTTCCAGCGGCTGGCCGGCGATCCGGCGTTCGAGCTGCGCCAGCAGGAACTCGGCCATCTGATGCGCCGCCTGCGCGCGCGGCGGAATGCCGTTCTCGTAGCCCGGAATGCTGCACGAGGCGCAATCGCCGAGCGCGAACACATCGTCGTCACCCTTGGCTTGCAGCGTCGGACGCACCACCAGCTGATTGATGCGATTGGTCTCGAGCCCGTCGATGTCCTTGAGGAAGTCCGGCGCCCGCACGCCGGCGGCCCACACCACGAGTTCGGACGGGATCACTTCACCGTCCGCGAGCTTGACGCCGTCGGCCAGCACTTCGGCGACGCGCGCGCCGGTGCGAACTTCGACGCCGAGTTCGAGTAGCAGTTTCAGCGTCGCGTCGGAGATCCGCTGTGGCAAGGCCGGCAGGATACGCGGCGCGGCTTCGATCAGTACGATCTTGAGGTCGTGCTCGGGATCGATCTTGTCGAGGCCGTAGGCGATGATCTCGCGCGCGGTGTGATGCAGCTCGGCGGCGAGCTCGGTGCCGGTGGCGCCGGCGCCGATGATGGCGACGTGGAGCTGGCCCGGCTCGATCGGGGTGTGCTGATGCTGGGCGCGCAGGCAGGCATTGACCATGCGGCGGTTGAACCGTGTCGCCTGCTCGGGCGTCTCCAGCGGCACCGCATGCTCCTTGGCGCCGGGCGTACCGAAATCATTGGTGACGCTGCCGACCGCGATGATCAGCGTATCGTAGCCGAGCTCGCTCTCCGGATTGATCTCGCGGCCTTCGTCGTCGATCACCGGCGCCAGCTTGATCATCTTGCGGGCGCGGTCGAGTCCGACCATCTCGCCGAGCCGATAGTGGAAGTGATGCCAGTGCGCCTGCGCCAGGTAGTTGAGTTCGTGCTGCGAGCGGCGCAGCGAGCCGGCCGCAATCGCGTGCAGTAGCGGCTTCCAGATGTGGGTGCGGCTGCGATCGACCAGCGTGATCCGGACGGCGCCGTCGTCGCCGTATTTGTCACCGAGCGCAGTGGCGAGTTCGAGGCCGCCGGCTCCGCCGCCGACGATGACGATCCTGTGGGGCGCTGATTGGGTCATGTTGCTCCTGTACGGAGCATAGCGGGCGGTTCCTGGCGGTATCAAGCGCGGAATCGCCCTAGCGGGGCGGTCCGAAAAGCTTCAGACGACGTCGGCCTTCATCGCCGTCCGCAGCGGCAACGGGATCGGCCGCGCCCGGCCGCCGGAGACGAAGGCGACTTTCACCTTGGCCTCGATCAGCAGATCGGCGTCGCGCCGCACCTCCTGGTGCATGGTGATCGAAGCGCCGCGCACCTCGATCGGCCGGGTGATCACTTCGAGCAGATCGTCCATCCTGGCCGGCTTGAGAAAGTCGAGCTGCATCGCCCGTACCACGAACGCAAATCCCGGCGTCTCACTCTCCGCCTCCGCGAACAACTCACTCTGCGCCGCTCCGAGCAGCCGCAGATAATTGGTCCGCCCGCGCTCCATGAAGCGCAGATAGTTGGCGTGATAGACGATGCCGGAGAAGTCGGTGTCTTCGTAGTAGACCCGAATGTGCATGTGATGGGCGCTATCGCGGATCGCGCCGTCGAGGGGGTGGGACACTGGATCACTCATCAATTTCGGCACGCCTACTCTGTGTCCCCGGCATCGCCAAACAGCCCGAACTGTGACGGGTCGCAGGATGGCGCGGCGAGGCCGAGGTGGCGGAAGGCGTGGTCGGTCAGCAGGCGGCCGCGCGGGGTGCGCTGCAGGTAGCCGCACTGGATCAGATACGGCTCGATGATGTCCTCGATGGCGTCGCGCGGCTCGGACAAAGCCGCCGCCATGGTCTCGACGCCGACCGGGCCGCCGCCGTAGTTCAGCGCGATGGTCGAGAGATAACGACGATCCATGGCGTCGAGGCCGGCGGCATCGACTTCGAGCGCACCGAGCGCGTGGTCGGCGATGGCGCGGTCGATCGCGTCGGCGTCGGCATGCGAAGCGAAGTCGCGAACGCGGCGTAATAATCGACCCGCGATGCGCGGCGTGCCGCGGGCGCGGCGGGCGATCTCGTTAGCGCCGTCCTTGGTGATCGCGGTGCCGAGCACGCGGGCGCCGCGGGTGACGATGCTTTCCAGCTCGTCGATGGTGTAGAAATTCAGCCGCACCGGAATGCCGAAGCGATCGCGCAGCGGATTAGTCAAGAGGCCGGCGCGCGTCGTCGCGCCGACCAGCGTGAACTTCGACAGGTCGATCTTCACCGAGCGCGCCGCCGGCCCCTCGCCGATGATCAGGTCGAGCTGAAAATCCTCCATCGCCGGATACAGCACTTCCTCGACCGCGGGGTTGAGGCGGTGGATCTCGTCGATGAACAGCACGTCGCGTTCTTCGAGATTGGTCAGCAGCGCAGCGAGATCGCCGGCCTTGGCGATCACCGGGCCGGACGTCGCACGAAAGCCGACGCCGAGCTCGCGGGCAACGATCTGCGCCAGCGTGGTCTTGCCGAGGCCCGGCGGGCCGACAAACAGCACATGGTCGAGCGCTTCCTTGCGCTTGCGGGCGGCGTCGATGAACACCTGCAGATTGGCGCGCGCCTGCTGCTGGCCGACGAACTCGGACAAATTCTGCGGCCGCAACGCCGCATCGCCAAGATCGTCGCCGCGGCGCTCGGGGGTGACGAGGCGGGGGTCAGTCATGGGCGATAGCGTAGCACGCGGGACGCTCTCCCCAAGCACGGCGAAACCTCTCCCGCTTGCGGGAGAGGTCGGCCCGGCGGAGCGCAGCGAAGCCGGGACGGGTGAGGGCACTCCCCTCCGCGCATCGCCGAGTCAGTGCTCGTGGCGCCCTCACCCCAGCCCTCTCCCGCAGGCGGGAGAGGGAGCGCGCGGTGCTCCTCTCCCCTCCCCCTTGCGGGGAGGGGTCGGGGGTGGGGGTCCACATGCACTGTGCCCGTGGCGCCCTCACCCCAACCCTCTCCCGCAAGCGGGAGAGGGGGCGCGCCGTGCTCTTCTCCCCTCCCCCTTGCGGGGAGGGGTCGGGGGTGGGGGTCCACAACGGGACGCTATCCTTGAAGCAGCCGGGCGAGAGTCCATCCTCGTGGCACCCCCTACCCCACCCCTCCCCCGCAAGGGGGGAGGGAGTTCGCCGTGCAAGGGGGGATGGCCGCGGCCAACACGAAACGACGCTCACAACGCCCGCTCCCGGCTGTATTTGTTCGGCAACAGCTCGCTGATCCCGACCGCCTCGACGCCGTCCGGGCCGGGAACCAGCACGCGGGCGTGCGGTCGAGTCCCA
>NZ_BADD01000192.1 GCF_000333455.1 Rhodopseudomonas sp. B29 | reverse complement strand
CGCGGCCGGCGAGCTGCGCGGCGCTTGCTAATTCGCTGCCGGCGATCAGGCCGTCGATGCCCTTGTGGACGTAGCCGAGCCGCTGCTCCAGCCGCACCACGGTCTCACCCGAGACGGTGAAGCGGAAATGGCCCGGCTCGATGATGCCGGCATGCACCGGACCGACGGCGACTTGATGCGTGCCATCGCCTTCGACAGGAAGAAATGCGTAAGGCTGCTGCGCCGGCTCCGGCCGCGCGGCGCCGAGCGGCGCTCTGACGCTCCAACGCCCGTGGTCAAGCCAGGGCCGTGGATCCACCGCGCCTTCCGGCCGAAGTCCAAATAGATCGGTGATGGTCCGCTCCAGCCGCAGCGCCGGCAGATGCCGGGCAGCGACCGAGGGGAATGTGCCGGCCGGGCAGTCAAGGCTGATCACCGCAGTCTCGGCGCTACGCGGATCGTAGAGGGCCATGTGCACCATCGTCGGCTCGGCCCACAGCGACAGCAACTGCCAATGCTGCTCGGCCAGCATTCGTGCCGCGAAGCCCCACACTGCCCTGTCCACCACCGCGCGGGTCCACGGCCGATGCCGCGCGACCTGCAGGCCTTCGAGGTTGAGATCGATCAGCGACGGCATGCGATCCCCCTACCCCAACAGTTTCGCGACGTGTTGAAACCACGCCACCAGCGGCGGCGGCAGATACACGCCGGCGATCAGCACCAGCGTCAGATGTGCGAACATCGGCACGTAGCTCGCCTGCGCCGGCGCCCGGCTGCCGCGCGGCCGGCCGAATGCGATGCCGGTGAGCCGCAGCGTCAGCGCGCCGAACGCCACCAGAACACCGAATACCAAGAGCAGCGCCAGCCAGGGCTCGCGCGCGAAGGTCGAGGTGATCAGCAGGAATTCGCTGGTGAACACGCCGAACGGCGGCAGCCCGGCGATCGCCGCGACGCCGGCGACGAGGCCCCAGCCGAGCACTGGGTGAGTCTCGGTGAGCCCACGAATCTTGGCCAGCGACTGCGTGCCTTTGATCTGGGTGATGTGGCCGACCGCGAAGAAGATCGCCGACTTGGTCAGACTGTGCATCACCATGTGCAACAGGCCAGCGAAATTCGCCAGCGGGCCGCCGATGCCGAAGGCGACCACGATGATGCCCATGTGCTCGATCGACGAATAGGCGAACAGCCGTTTGATGTCGCGGCGGCGATACAGCATGAAGCCGGCGAACAGCAGCGACAACAGGCCGAGCACGATCATCAGCGTGCCGGGCGCGATCGCGTCGGCATTGGCGGCGAGCAGCACCTTGAAGCGCAGCAGCGCAAACAGCGCGACGTTGAGCAGCAAGCCCGACAGCACCGCCGAGATCGGCGTCGGACCTTCGGCGTGGGCGTCGGGCAGCCAGGCATGCAGCGGCGCCAGGCCGACCTTGGTGCCGTAGCCGAGAAACAGGAACACGAAGGCGACGTTGAGCAGCGGCGCATCGAAGCCGCCGGCCTTGGCGACCAGTTCGGTCCAGATCATGCCGCCGGCGCCCTCGCCGACCACCGGCCGCGCCGCGACGTAGACCAGGATGGTGCCGAACAGCGCAAACGCGATGCCGACGCTGCCGAGGATGAAGTACTTCCACGCAGCTTCCAGCGCCGCCGGCGTGCGATAGATGCCGACCATCAGCACCGTGGTGAGCGTCGCGAGCTCGACCGCGACCCACATCAGGCCGATATTGTTGGACACGAACGCCAGGTTCATGCCGAACATCATGGTCTGATACATCGCGTGATAGAACCGCAGATAGGCCGGCGTCAGCTTGCCGGTCTCGAGTTCGTGGGCGATGTAGCTTGCGCTGAACAGGCTGGTGGTGAAGCCGACGAAAGTGTTCAGCACGATGAAGACGATGTTGAGGTCGTCGACGAGCAGATAAGCGCCCGGCGCCGGGCGCGGCAGGATCAGCAGCGACACCGCACAGAGGAAGCTGCCGAGGCTCGCCAGCACGTTGAGCCGAGCGGTGAGCCTGTAGCCCGGCAACAGCGCCAGCACGACCGCGGCGCAGACCGGGATCAGCAGCACGCCGGCGACAGGATCGAGCCCCAGGAGCGTTACGGGCGTCATGACCGCTCTCCGCGCGAGACGTCGAGCTGCGAGACGTCGACCGAGTCGAAACGCTCACGGATGCGGAACAGCACGATGCCGATGACGATGAAGGCGATCAGCACCGAGAACGCGACGCTGATCTCGACCACCAGCGGCATGCCCTTGGCGCCGGCGGCGGCGAGGATCAGCCCGTTCTCCAGCGACATGAAGCCGACCACCTGGCTGACGGCATTGCGCCGCGTCACCATGAACAACAGGCCGAGCAGCACCACCGACAGCGCGAAAGCGAGATCCTCGCGAGCCAGCGCGTCGGCATCGGCGGTGACGCGCAGCATCAGCGCCAGCGACAGCGCGACGAGGCCCATGCCGGCCAGCATGGTCATGCCGATGCCGACCACGGTCTCGACCTCGCGATGGATGCCGAGCTTGTAGACGATGCGGCGCAGCGCCACCGGAATGATGATCGCCTTGAAGATCAGCGCGATCGCCGCGGTGACGTAGAGATGCGGCGCGTCCTGGATGAAAGCCTGCCACGCCACCGCCGCCGCCAACATCAGCGCATGCAGCGCGAACACGTTGAGCAGGGAGGTCAGCCGATCCTGATACAGCATCATGAACGATACCAGCACCAGGCCGCCGGCCAGCGAATGAGAGATGTCGAAAGCGAGCCCGTGCATGGTCACAGCCCCTTCGACACGAACAGGAGCAGCGTGCCGAGCAGGCCGAGCATCAGCGCGGCGCCGAGGAACTGCGGCACGCGGAACACGCGCATCTTGGCGGTGGCGGTCTCGAACACGGCGAGCAGGAATCCTGCAGTGGTGAGCTTGACGAGATACAGCGCGGCGCCGGCGAGATAAGCAGCCGGGCCGGCGCCGAACACGCCGATGCCCCAGGGATAGAACAGGCAGATGATCAGCGAGACGTAGAGCAAGAGCTTGAGCTGCGCGCCGAATTCGATCAGCGCCAGATGCCGCCCGGAATATTCCAGGATCATCGCCTCGTGCACCATGGTCAGCTCGAGATGCGTCGAGGGATTGTCGACCGGGATGCGGGCGTTTTCGGCGAGCGCCACGATCACCAGCGCGATCATGGCGAGGCCGAGCGAGACGCGCAGGCCCACTTCCGTCGAGGCGATATGATCGGCGACCGTCGACAGATGCGTCGAGCCGACGACGAGCGCGACGCAGAACACGATCATCAGCATCGCCGGCTCGGCGAGTGCAGCGATCATCACCTCGCGGGACGAGCCGATGCCGCCGAACGAAGTGCCGACGTCCATGCCGGCGAGTGCCAGGAAGAACCGCGCAGTCCCGAGCAGCGCCACGATGACGATCAGGTCCGCGGCCCAGTTGAACAACAGGCCGGTGGCGAAGGTCGGCACCAGCGCGGCCGCGACCCAGATCGCCGCGAAGGTGACGTAAGGCACGGCACGGAACAGCCACGAAGCGTTGTCGGCGAGCACGACGTCCTTGCGCAGCAGCCGGATCAGATCGCGGTAAGGCTGCAGCAGTGACGGACCGCGGCGACGCTGCAGCCGCGCCTTGATCTTGCGGACGAATCCGGTGAGCAGCGGTGCCAGCGCGAACACCAAAAGCATCTGCACGCCCTGCACGGCGATGTCGGTGATCACGTCCATATCGCGAGCACCAGCAGCAGCGTGACGAGCGTGACGAAAACCAGGCTGAGATAGCCGCGGATGGTGAGAAGCTGCATCCGGTTGAGCCGCACGGCGGTGCCGACGATGCCGTTCGCCAGCGGCGCGTAGATCCGCTCCCACACCTGATCGTGGAGTTCGATTCGAAGCCGCGCCGGCGCGATGTCACCTGGCGGCGGCATCGTGACACGATCGCGGGCGCGAAACACCAGCGTGCCGAACACGCGGCGGATCGGCTGCGCGAAGCCGGCGGCGGAATATTGCGCCAGCGGCACCGGATCGGTGAAGCCGCAGCCCCACGCCGGGCCGCGGCGCACACTGCCTGTGGCGAGGAGCCGGATGGCCACGTAGCTCAGCGAGGCCGAGACGATGATGAAGGCGGCCACCAGCAGGCCGTTATACGAGCCCTTGCTCTCGGCCAGCGGCACGATCGACAGCCAGGCCAGCGGCGACTGCGGCGCCAGCCGGTTGCCGAGCAGGTCGGATGCGATCGGCGCCAACGCGTCCATCACCAGGCCGGGCAGCACGCCGGCGAAAAGACAGAGTGCAGCCGGGATGATCATCGCGGCGAGCGAGAAGCGATCGACCTCGTGGGCCTTGCTGGTTGCCGGCCCGCGCGGCCGGCCGAGAAACGTGATGCCATAGGCCTTGACGAAACACGCCGCCGCCAGCGCAGCAGCGAGCGCCATCAGTGCGCCGACCGCGGGCACCAGGATCTTCAGTCCCCATTGCGGCAGCTGCGGACTTTGCAGCACCGCCTGGAAGATCAGCCATTCGGAGACGAAGCCGTTGAACGGCGGCAGCGCGGAGATCGCGATGCTGCCGACCAGAAAGACAACGCTGGTGACCGGCATGCGGTGGATCAGGCCACCCAGCTTGTCCATATCGCGCTCGCCGGTGGCGCTCAGCACGGCGCCGGCGCCGAAGAACAGCAGGCTCTTGAACAGCGAGTGATTGAAGACGTGAAACAGCTTCGCCGTGAAGGCCAGTGCCGCCGGCAGCTTCTCGTCATTGGCCTGGAACGCCAGCGCCAGGCCGAGGCTGACGAAGATGATGCCGACGTTCTCGATCGTCGAATAGGCCAGCAGCCGCTTCAGGTCCTTTTCCATCAGCGCATAGAGGATGCCGATCGGCGCCGTGATGCCACCGAACAACAGCACGATGCCGGAGGTCGACCAGTCGGGCTGGCCGAGCAGATCGAACACCACGCGGATGAAACCGTAGATCGCCACCTTGGTCATGACGCCGCTCATCAGCGCCGAGACTTGGCTCGGTGCCGCCGGGTGCGCCAGCGGCAGCCAGACATGCAGCGGCACCAGGCCGGCTTTGGAGCCGGCGCCGAGCAGCATCAGCAGCAGCACCAGCGTCGCGATCCACGGCGCATGCGGCGCGAGGCGGATCGCCGCGAAACCGTAGTCGCCGGCGGTGCCGGCCAGCAGGCCGAAAGCGAGCAGCAGCATCAGCGTGCCGAAGCTCGCCATCAGCAGATACACGTAGCCGGCGCGGCGATTGGCGGCCTCGCGATGATGCGCCATCACCAGCGCCCATGACGCCAGCGACATGAACTCCCAGCTCAGCAGGAACGAAAATGCGTCGGCGGCCAGCACCACCAGATTCATCCCAGCCAAAAACGCCGGATAGAACGGCAGCACGCGCTGCGGCGCGTGCTCGTGGCGGCCATAGCCGAGCGCATAAAGGCTGGCGAGCGCGCCGCCGAGATCGACAACGACGAGAAAGAACGCCGAGAGCGGGTCGAGGCTGAAATGACTGCCGAGCCACGGCAGGCCGAGCGGCAGCACGATCTCCGCGGGCGGCTCTTGCCGCAGCAACGCGCCGGCCGCGCTCACCAGGGCGATGGTGCAGACGATCGCCGCCAAGCCGTAGACCGACACGCGCCCGAGCCGCGGCGTCCGGGCGGCAGCGACGCCGATCACGGCCGTGGCCAGCAGAGCCGCAACGCAACCGAGTTCGACAGCGAGCGCCGACATCAGGCCAGGGCTCCGCGCCGCGGCGGCCGCGCGGCGGAGCGGAAGCCGGATTGCAGCCCCCCACCCGCCATCAGCCCTGCCTCACCTGCATGGTCCAAGCTCCTCGCGGTTCCAAAGGACCGGATTGTCGCGTGGCCCATCGAAACGCGATTCGATCGATAGTCCAAACACGGCTTGAATATCAATCATGTATTTCTGAATTGCATAAATGATGTCCCAGACATCACTTCGGTGTGGTCTGAGGGCATCTGGCCCAGTCTCGGCACTCTCGCCGTGGATGCCAAGCTCGATCTTGTTCTAGCGCAAGCTGTCCGCACACGATGCGCGGCCGCAATGGCCAAAGTCGCGGTTGACCGCCGGCCGCGCGGACGCGCAGTTAGACGATCCCGTCCGAAAGCCCGACATGTCCGAGACATCCCAACCTGCCCGGCGCACGCCGACCGTCGCGCAATTGCTCGACGCGGTGCGCTTCCTCACCATTCTGCCCGTGCCGAATGCCGAGACCGCGCCTGCGCCGGATTGGCTGACGCGGGCGATGACGTTCTTTCCAGTCGTCGGGGTCGGGATCGGCGTGATCGCGGCGTCTGTGTTTGTGTTGGGGCAATCGCTGTTCGGGCCGACACTGGGGGCGTTACTGGCCGTCACCACCTCGATTGCCATCACTGGCGCGCTGCACGAGGACGGCCTTGCCGACAGCATCGATGCTTTCGGCGGCGGCTGGACCGTCGAGCGCCGGCTCGAGATCATGAAGGACAGCCGCATCGGCACCTACGGCACGCTGGCGCTCGGGCTCGGCGTCACGTTGCGGGTGGCGGCGTTGGCGCTGCTGCCGCTGTGGGCGGCGCTGGCCGCGCTGGTCGCCTGCCACGCTGCGGCGCGGGCGACGCCCGGCTTCGTGACCCGCAAGATGAGCTATGCCGGCCATGTCAGCGGCATGAAGGTAAGCTACGCCGATGCGCCGATGCGCAAGGACGAGTTGGCGCTGGTGCTGATCGCGGTCGGCCTCGCGGCGCTGCCGCTGCTACTCGTCTCGCCCGTGGCGCTGATCGCTGGCCTCGGCCTCGGCACGATGCTGGCTGCCGGCATGGCGGCCTGGTCCAGACGCCTGATCGGCGGCTACACCGGCGACGTGCTCGGCGCGACGGAGCAGATGTTCGAGATCGGATTTCTGCTCGGGGTCGCGGCGGTGCTGGCGCAGTAGTTAGTTTACGCAACCTTTGCACTCAACGCCGTCATGCCCGGGCTTGTCCCGGGCATCCACGAATGCAGCAGGTGTCGCAATCAAGAACGTGGATGGCCGGGACAAGCCCGGCCATGACGAAGTAATTGGCGTGAAGTCTCCTAAAATTAGTGACTAATCATCCACGGCCGCGCCGTCGGGAATCCCTTGGCGCCGCTCTTGGTGCGGGTTTGCAGCCGCGCCGGTTTCTTCAGGCCGGAACAGCAGCCGCAGCCGGGGGCGTGTTTGGCTTTGTATTCGCCGACGCTCATCGGCGCGTTGCGGCTCTTTTCGTTGGTGGCGTGGGCGGTGCGTTGCGCGGCCGGCATGCAGGAGAAGTTCGGCGCGGTGAGCAAAACCCGCGGAGACGACGTCTCGCACACCGGGCACGGCTGCGGCGCTTCGTATTCCGCCATCGGCCGCAGATCGGTGAACGGCCCGCAGGCGTCGCACATGTATTCATAGACTGGCATCGTCGTTTTCCCTTGCGCTGACGATTCTGTCCGCCCCCCGCGATGGGACCCTGATAGGCGGCGCCGGCGGTGATCGCCAGCGGCTTGTCGATCACCGTGGCGCGGTACAGATACGAGTTACTGCCGCCGCCGAGCAGTTGCGCCAGCACTTCGAGCGCCGGGCTCTCGCCCTTGGCGGCGGTCTTGGCCGAAGGCACCAGATACACGCGGCGCATCGTCGGCTGCTCGACACGCGGATCGGCCAGCGTCACGGTGCGCGGGCCGGCCGGAGTCGGCTCCTGCGGCCGCAGCCGCTGCGGCGGAATCGCCGGCTGCGGCGGGATCGAGCCGTAGATGCGCTCGACCACCGGGCGGATTTCGGCGGCATCGACGTCGCCGGCGATCACCAGCGTGGCGTTGTTGGGCGCGTAGAAGCGGCGATAGAACGCCAGCGCGTCCTCGCGATTGAGCTTCTGGATTTCCTGATGCCAGCCGATCACCGGCCGGCCATAGGGATGGTTGAGATACAGCGCCGCCATGATCTGCTCGGTGAGCCGCGCATTGGGATCGTTGGCGACGCGCATGTTGTATTCTTCGAGCACGACGTCGCGCTCGGGCAGCACGTTCTCGTCCTTCAGCACCAGGCCGGTCATGCGGTCGGCCTCGAACGACATCATCTTTTCGAGCTGATCGCGCGGCACGCGCTGGAAGTAACCGGTGTAGTCGAACGACGTGAAGGCGTTTTCGCTGCCACCGACCTTGAGCACGGTCTGGGTGAATTCACCGGCCGGATGCTTCTCGGTGCCCTTGAACATCAGATGTTCGAGGAAATGCGCCAGGCCGGATTTGCCAGGCGTCTCGTCGGCCGAGCCGACCTTGTACCAGATCATCTGCGTCGCCACCGGCGTGCGGTGATCCGGGATCACCACGACATTGAGGCCGTTGGCGAGCGTGAACGTCGACACCGGATCGACCTTGGTCTGGGCCAGTGCCGCGGTGCCGCCGAGCGGCAGCAGCGCAGACAGGAGCGCCGCCTTGAGCAGCGAGCGGCGGGAGGTCGATGGGCGGTGCGTGATCGATTGCTGCAGGGCCGGTTGGGTCATGTCAGGATGTCACCCGATCAGGAAATGGGGAGAACGCACGCGTCGGCGCTCGCGCGGCCAAACCACGCGAGCGATGAGAACGATGCGGCGCAAGACGCGCGAGCTGGATGAAGATTGGTCGGACGGGCCCAGGCTCAATTGCTGGTTTCTTTGCCCGTCATGACGTCGATGCGCTTGTTGTTGAGCGATTCCTTCGGCCCGGTGCCGTAGGCATAGTTCGGCGACGGCGTCTGATAGCCGCTCGGCGGCTGGGTCAGCGTCTCGCGGGTCGGCTCGCCGGTGAACGGCGCGGTCTCGGTCTTGCTGCCGCCGAACACATTCCACAGCGAACCGCTGAAGCCGAGCTGCGACGGGCTCATCATCGGATTGGTCTGCTGATTGCCCGGCTGGGCCGAGTCGCCATTATTGACCTGCTTGGGATCCGAGCGAACGGCATTGAGTTCGGACGGCGTCAGCGGCCGCGACTGCTCGTAATGGCTCGGGAGCGGCTTGGCGGCGGCGGCCTTGGCTTCCTTGCGGCGCTGCACGTCCGGATCCTTGGGCCAGTTCGGCGCCACGGCGTCGGCAGACGCGGCCTCCGGCGGCGGCAGATCGATCTTGGGCGGCACCACCAGCGGCGAGCGCTCGCGATAGTCGATGCCGGCATTGTCCATGTTGGTGGCGCCGATGCCGCGCATCAGGCCGCCGATCAGCTTTTCCTCGAAGGTCTTATCGTCGTCGTCGTCCTGGGCACGGGCGGCGTTGCCGGCGAACACCAGGCCGATGCCGAGCGCAACCGCTCCAAAACGGGCCGCACGCAGCAGGCGGGCCGGCGACCTCGAGGTCATCGTTGAGCTGTCCGCGATGTGGCGCATGCCGTTGATCCTGTTCATGTCTTGCGATCGAACCGGGCGATCCGGCGCCGGCGGCCCAAGGGCCCTATCCGGCAAAAGCCGCGCAGCCCGTATCGTCCGGGATCAGGGCGCTTTTGCGGCGGGTGTCCCCAGCAGGGAGTCATACAACAGCGCCGCCACCCCGACAACGATGGCCACGTCGGCGAGGTTAAAGACGTACCAGTTGTAGGTCTGGCCGCCGATCTGGATGTGGAACAGCGCGAAATCGACCACGGCCCCGTACGCGACGCGGTCGATGGCGTTGCCGATGGCGCCGCCGATGATCAGCCCGAGCGCAACCGTCGCCAGAGTGGTGGTGGAGCGCGCCATCCAGATCGCCAGCGCGATCACCGCGACGACCTTGAAGGCCAGCATCAGCGCCTGCCCGGTCGGCCCCTGCCCGGCAAACCAGCCGTAGGAGATGCCGGTATTCCAGGCCAGGACGAGGTCGAAGAACGAAGTGACCGGGACGACGCCCTTGCCGGCGAGATTGAAGCCGTGGAGCAGCCAGAGCTTGGTGGCCTGATCGAGGATCAGGGAGACGGCTGCGGCGAGGACGCCGGCGCGGAGGGGGGTCATTTTGACGCCCTCTCCTCGTCATGGCCGGGCTCGTCCCGGCCATCCACGAACACCAGCACGGTGCCCGTTGCCGTGGATGGCCGGGTCAAGCCCGGCCATGACGGTGTTTTTGCGGGCACCATCACACTCAAGCGGCGGACGCGCCCAGCGCCTTCCACTCGCGGAGCGCCTGGGCGTCGCGGGGGGTGACGTCGGGGTAGTCGGGGTCGCTGCCGACGCTGGAAAGGATCTTCCAGGAGCGGGCGCATTTGGTGCCCTGCGCCAGTTCGACCACAACGGCGACGCCCGGCACATTGTCGAGCCGGAACGCATCCGCCGGCGCCTCGCCCTCGCGGACTTCGTAGTTCGAGGTGATGCAGATCTCGGCGAGGTCCGTATCGAACACGGTCGACAGCAGCGGCCGGTCGGCGACGTAAATCACCGGCGAGGCTTCGAGCGAGGAGCCGATGCGTTTGGCGGCGCGTTCGACTTCCAGCGCGCCCGTGACGACACGCCGCACCGCGCGGATGGTCTCCCACTTCTTGGCCAGCGCGTCGTCGCGGTAGCTGCCGAGGTCGAGCGGGAACAACGTCAGATGCACGCTCGGCTCGGCATCCGGCCGGTACATCGCCCAGGCTTCGTCGGTGGTGAAGGACAACACCGGCGCCAGCCATTTCAGTACCGCGTCGCAGATGATGTCGATCGCCGTCAGCGCCGCCTTGCGGGCCAGCGACGACGGCGGGTCGCAGTACAGCGTGTCCTTGCGGATGTCGAAGTAGAACGCCGACAGCTCGGTGTTCATGAACGCGGCGAGCGACGCCACCACGGTCTTGTAGTCGAAATCCGCATAGGCCGCGCGGATGGTGGCGCTCTGCTCGGCGAGCTGATGCAGCATCAGCCGCTCCAGCTCCGGCATATCGGCGAACGCCACCGCGTCGTCGCGATGATAGTGATGCAGCGTGCCGAGCATCCAGCGGATCGAGTTGCGCAGCTTGCGATAGGTCTCGACCACGTTCTTGAGGATCTCGGGGCCGATGCGCTGATCGTCGGCATAGTCGGTGGCGCACACCCACAGCCGCAGGATATCGGCGCCGGACGACGCGATCACCTTGGCCGGATCGGTGGTGTTGCCGAGCGACTTCGACATCTTGCGGCCCTGCTCGTCGAGCGTGAAGCCGTGGGTCAGCACGACGTCATAGGGCGCGCGGCCGCGCGTGCCGCAGCTCTCGAGCAGCGACGAATGAAACCAGCCGCGATGCTGATCGCTGCCTTCCAGGTACATCACCGTGTCGGCGCCGCCGTCGACCTTGCGGCGGATGCCGGCGAGGCCGGGGAAGTGAATTGGATCTTCCAGCACGAACGCGTGCGTCGAGCCGGAGTCGAACCAGACGTCGAGAATGTCGTCGACCTTCTGCCACTCTTGGTTGGCGAGCTTGCCGAGGAAGCGCTCGCGCGCGCCCTCCATGTACCAGGCGTCGGCGCCTTCCTGCTCGAAGGCATCGGCGATCCGCGCGTTGACTTCGTCGTCGACCAGGATCTCGGCCGAGCCGTCGCCCTTTTCGCGCACGAACACCGCGATCGGCACGCCCCAGGCGCGCTGCCGCGAAATCACCCAGTCGGGCCGGCCGGAGATCATGCCGGTGATGCGGTTCTGCCCGGCCGGCGGCACCCACTGGGTGACGGAGATGGCCTGCAGGGCGCGGGCGCGGAGCGTATCGCCCGGCTTCGCATCGCTGCGCGCTCCCTCTCCCGCTTGCGGGAGAGGGTTGGGGTGAGGGCGCCCCGAGGATGGCGTCCCGCTGTGGACCCCCACCCCCGACCCCTCCCCGCAAGGGGGAGGGGGGAGGATGTCCTTGTCCATCGCGATGAACCATTGCGGCGTGTTGCGGAAGATCACCGGCTTCTTCGAGCGCCAGGAATGCGGGTACTGATGCTTGAGCCGGCCGCGCGCCAGCAGCATGCCGCGTTCGATCAGCGCCTGGATCACCGCCTCGTTGGCGTCGCCCTTCTCGCCCTTGTCGTTGATCACCCGCTTGCCGGTGAAGCCCGGCGCATGCTCGGTGAGCGCGCCGTTCTCATCGACGGTGTAGGGGATCGTCGAGGCGATGCCACGCGCTTCGAGCGCGCGGGCATTATGCATCCAGATATCGAAGTCCTCGCGGCCGTGGCCCGGCGCGGTGTGGACGAAGCCGGTGCCGGTGTCGTCGGTGACGTGATCACCGTCGAGGAGAGGGACGGTGAATCCGTAGCTCCCTGCAAGGCCCCGCAATGGATGATCGCACACGAGGCTACCAAGCACTCGAGCATCTACGTCACTGAGCTTTTCATACTCTTCGACGCGAGCCTGCTTGAATACGCTTTCGGCCAAATTTTCGGCGAGAACGAACATTTCGCCCGGCTTTGCCCAATTGTCAGCCGGCGCACGCCTGACGCCGTAGAGCGCATACTTGATTTTCGATGAGAAAGAGATTGCTCGGTTGCCAGGCAGCGTCCACGGCGTGGTAGTCCAAATGACGATCGACGCATTGAGAAGCGCCATGTCCTTGAACACCGGCTGACTACCGGTCTCCAAATCCTTGTACTCTTCCTTGATTGGAAACTTCACCCACACCGTATCGCTGGTGTAGTCCTCGTACTCCACCTCCGCCTCGGCGAGCGCAGTCTTTTCCACCACGCTCCACATCACCGGCTTACTGCCGCGATACAGCGTGCCGTTGGCGGCGAACTTCATCAATTCGCGGGCGATCTGGGCTTCGGCGAAGTAATCCATCGTTGCGTAGGGGTGATCCCAATCGCCGATGACGCCGAGTCGCTTGAACTCCTCGCGCTGGACGTTCAGCCACTTGGTGGCGTAGGCGCGGCACTCCTTGCGGAACGCCACCATTGCGGCCGAATCCTTGAAGTTCGGCTTCGGCTTGCCTTTGCTGCGATAGTTCTCTTCCTCGATCTTCCACTCGATCGGCAGGCCGTGGCAGTCCCAGCCCGGCACGTAGTTGGAATCGTGACCGAGCATCTGCTGGCTCTTGGTCACGACGTCCTTGAGGATCTTGTTGAGCGCGTGGCCGATATGGATGTTGCCGTTGGCGTAAGGGGGGCCGTCGTGCAGCACGAACTTGGCACGGCCGCGCGCGCTCTCGCGCAGCTTGCCGTAGAGGTCGATCTCCTGCCAGCGCTTGAGCATTTCGGGCTCGCGCTGCGGCAGCCCGGCGCGCATCGGAAACTCCGTCTGCGGCAGGAAAAGCGTCTTGGAATAGTCGTTAGTGTCGGATTTTTCAGGCTTGTCGGACATGGAAGCTCTGGGTCAAGAGGCGCTGGCGCGATCGAACGCGCGGATGTGAGGCGGGACCCGGTCTTGCGCCGAACTTGAAGCTCAGGCGGAAGCCGGGACGCTAATGCTGATGATGGCGCGCCGTATAGACATGCGGGCATTCATTAGCAGGCGGTCGCAGGATCGCAAAGCCCCGCGGCGGTCATCCTTGCGTTGGGCTTTTGCCAAGCGGCCGCGCTGGGTTGCCGCCGACGACGGCGCCGGGGGCGACGTCGCGGGTGACCACGCTGCCGGCCCCGATCACCGCACCGTCCCCGATTGAGACACCCGGCAGGATGATGGCGCCGCCGCCAATCCAGACGTCGGCGCCGATCGTCACCGGGCGGCCGAATTCGAGGCCTTCGCGCCTTGTGGCGGCGTCGCGCGGGTGGTCGGCGGCGTAGATCTGCACCGCCGGGCCGATCTGGGTGCGGTCGCCGATCACCACCGGCATGATGTCGAGGATGACGCAGTTGAAATTCAGGAAGACGTTGTCGCCGAGGCGGATGTTGTAGCCGCAGTCGCAGAAGAACGGCGGCCGCACCACAACGCCTTTGCCGACGGCGCCGAAATGCTCGGAGAGGAGCTTGTGGCGCTCCGCCGCCGGCTGCGCGCCGGAGACGTTGTAGCGGGCCATCCAGGCCTTGTTGGCGGCCTCGTCCGCGGCCAGCTCCGGGCTGCCGGGGCGATACAGCTCGCCCGCCAGCATCTTCTCTTTCTCGGTCCGGCTCACCCGAGCGTGCCGAGCTTCGGGAAGGCGCCGGGCGCCGCCGCCAGCGCCGCGCGGGCGCGCGCCGAGTCGTCGTCCATCTGCCGGATCAGCGCGTCGATGTCGTCAAACTTGGCTTCGGGGCGGATGAAATCGATGAAGGCGACGTCGAGGGTCTCGCCGTAGAGAGATTCCTTGAAGTCGAACACGAACACTTCGAGCAGCGGCGCGCCGTTGTCGAAGGTCGGGCGGCGGCCAAAATTCGCCACCGCGTCGTAGAGCCTGCCGCCGCGGGCAACGCGCACCGCGTAGATGCCGTGGCGCAGGCTGCATTCCGGATCGAGCCGGATATTGGCGGTCGGATAGCCGAGGTCGCGGCCGCGCTTGTCACCGTGGATCACTTCGCCGGAGACGAACCACGGCCCGCTCAGCATGTCGGTGGCGGCAGCGATGTCGCCGGCTTCCAGCGCCTTCCGGATCGCGCTCGACGACACCGGATGATCGCCAAAATCGACATGGGGCTGGACATCGACCTCGATGCCGAGCGCCGGTGCCTCGCCGACCAGCATCGCCGGCGAGCCGCCGCGGCCCTTGCCGAAATGGAAATCGTAGCCGATGGCGATGCCGGTGACGCCGAGGCGCTCGATCAGCTCCTGCCGGATGAAATCGTGCGCGGTGGTCGAGGCGCGGCGCTGGTCGAAGCTCAGCACCACTGCGCCATCAAGCCCGGTGCCGGCCAAGAGCCGCAGCTTGCCGCGCTCGTCGGTGAGCCGGAACTGCGGCGCGTCCGGCGCGAAGAATTTGCGCGGGTGCGGCTCGAACGTGACCGCAAACGCCGGCGCCTTGCGGATACGGGCCATGTCCAGGCAGGCGCCGATGACGGCGCGGTGGCCGCGGTGGACGCCGTCGAAATTACCCATCGCCACCACCGATCCACGAGGGATGTCGGCCACTTGGGTGGTGTCGCGGATCACCGCAAAGCCAGTCATGTCGGATTCAATTCTTCGCATATTCGGTGGGAGCGGGACCGTGACGCGGAGCCGCAACCGAAGTCAAGCCGGGGGCGAGCGCGGAGCCAGCAGCCACGCCTCTCCACGGCAGTCTCTGCGGCAACAGAACCCGGATCGCCCTACTCGCCGCCGCGCATGGGCGGCACTTCGAGCTTGTCGCCGCGGCAGGCGCGGCGGTCGATCTCCTCGCAGGCCCGGAACTGCAGGTCCTTGCTCATGCAGATGCGGACCTCGGTCAGCCGGGTGCGATCGCAGCTCACGGCAATCGCCGCGTTGGACAGGCCGGGATTGACCTTGATGAAGGCGTCCTCGACCTCGGCCGGCGTCACCGTCCGCGGTTCCTTGGCGTCGATGAAGTCCGGCGGGATGCGGACGGCGGCCCGCGCCTTGCGGATTTCCTCGAAATAGGCGCGCTGCGGCAGCCCCGAGCAGGTGCCGTGCTTGTCCCATTCGTTGAAGATCAGGCCCGGTGCCGGCATCAGATCGAGCATCGAATTGAGGATGCGGCGGTCGAGCCGCGGCGATGGCCGCTGGCAGTATTCCGGAAAGCCGCGCTCGTATTGCGGCCACAGCCCGTGGACCACGAACGAGAACGGCCGGCCGCCGCACTGGATCTGCTGCGAGCGGCCGGCGTTGCCGCGCTCCGACGCCTGCTCGCAGAACGACGGCGACCATGACAGCGCCAGCACATAGAAGTCGAATTCGCCCGGCGCGTTCTGCCGGCTGTCCTGAGCCTGCGCGGCGCCTGCGGCCAGCAAGGCGCCCAGCATCCAAAAGATCAGGCCACGCCCCACGCGGGCCAAGCTGAAAACGAACATGAAAAACACCCCACTACCCCATCAACGCGGGCAGCGTAGCAGAGCTGATCGGAACATTTCAAGAACACGAAAGGCCAAGCGGCGTTGGCCTATCGTCTCACGTCAACGATCAGGGCTTGGCGCCCTTGCAGGCCGGATTGAAGGCCCAGTTGCGGTCGAGGCCGACGACGCAGAACTCGACGCCGTGGCCGAAGCTGGCCAGCCCGCCATCCTCGATGATCGAGAAATGCACCGGGCGGACTTTGCCGTCGTTGAGCATCACTTCGCCCGCACAATAGCGGCGCGGAATGTTGTCGCTCTGCCAGGGACGGAACGCGACCTCGTGGATCTTGCCGTAGGCGGTGATCTCCAGCGCCGAATTCCAGAAGGTGCTTTCCTTCTCGCGGAACTGATAGGTGATCGACGGCAGCGCCGATTCGCAGGCCGGCAGGTTGCCGTCGTAGCGCGGGCCGGACAGCCAGAAGTTCAATTCCAACGGATTGGCGGCTTGTGCGCCGGGAGCCAGCGCCAGCAGGCCGAGCACGGCAAGCGTCGCCGAAGTGAGAGTCTTGATCGCGAGGAAGCGCATGGAGGTCCACCGGATTTCGGAGTGGCGACGGTGCCGCGCCCGTGGCCCGAAATCAAGTGCAGCGCGGCCACACTGGTGAACATCCCCGCGCAAAGCACGTTTCGCATTCTTTCCAGGCGATGCGACCGAACTAGAGTCGCCTCAAGCGAACAAGGAGATTGCAATGCGCATGACGAAGGCCGCAGGCCTCGCCGTCCTCGGTGCGGTACTGACCGCCACCGCCAGCCACGCCGACACCGTGCCTGCCTTCAAGGGCAACGATACCGGCGGGATCATCTCCTACAACCTCGTCGGCCATGCCGACGTCCGCGCCATGGCGATCGATCACTGTGCCCGTTACGGCAAGGTGGTGAAGCTGCTCGGCGTCCAGCCGACCTATGGCGGCTATATCTCGTTCTCCTGCCGCTGGGTGCCGTACGGCTCCAGTGAGCGGCCGATCCGCACCAAGTACTGAGACGGGAGCGCGGCGCGCAGAGTCGCCGTAATGCAACAGCCGCCAATCTTCGTGCCGGGGACCGGTTGACAGAGCCGGTCCCGCCGACTGTTATAATATAACATCGAGAAAAGCGGCCGGGGGGTCGCTTTGCACCTGTGGGTGGGCATGAACTGGGTGCGAACAAATGTCTGGCTGGGGGCACGGCTTGCGCTGATCGCGCTCGCCTTGCAGTTCGCCGCCGCATTCGGCCACTTCCACCCGTTGGCACTTTCGACCCCGGCGCAGATCACCGTCGCCAGCGCGCCGAGCCAGCCCGACACCGATCATCACCACGAAGGCATCGCCGACTTCTGCGCGATCTGCGCCGTGGTGGCGATGGCCGGCTCGATGCTGGCGGCCTCGCCGCCGATGCTGCCGCTGCAGCAGGCCACGCCGCTCCAGCTCCACCTTCCCGCCGCCGATGCGCTGCATGCGCGGGCGGCTGTTGCGGCGTTCCAGCCCCGCGGCCCACCGCTGTCCTGACACCACGACCTTTCACGCGTGCCTGCCGGCGTCGGCGGCCCGCAGACGTCGTCATCGATCCGCCATGCGCGGATCCCCGGCCCGAGCGCAAGCGCTCCGCCGGGTGAATCAGGATAGTTTCATGTTCGCTCCCTTCCACACCGGGCTGCTCCTCGGCAGCGTGGCTCTGGTTACGTTCGATCTCGCCGCGGCGACGCGCGCCTATGCTCAGGCCGCCGCCACCGCCCTCCCCGAAGTCACCGTAACGGCGCCGAGCCCGATCGTGCGACGCAAGCCGGCCGCTGCGCCCGCGCCGCGCGTCGCCCGTGTCTCTGCCCCGGCCCGGCAACGCGGGCCGGCGCCCGCCGAGACCCCGCCGGTTGCGCAAGCCACGCCATCGCCGCAGCCCGGCGTGCTGCCGATCGTTACCGATCAGTTCGCCACCGTCACGGTGGTGCCGAACGACGAAATCCGCCGCAGCGGCGGCGGCACGCTCGGCGATCTGCTCAACAACAAGCCCGGGATCACCGGCTCGAGCTACGCGCCCGGCGGCTCCAGCCGGCCGATCATCCGCGGCCTCGACGTCAATCGCGTCAGCATCATCGAGAACGGCATCGGCAGCAACGGCGCCTCCGATCTCGGCGAGGATCACTTCGTGCCGATCGATCCGCTCGCCACCAACCAAGTCGAGGTCATCCGCGGCCCGGCGACGCTGCGCTATGGCTCGACCGCGATCGGCGGCGTCGTCAGCGCAACCAACAACCGTATCCCCGACGCGCCGCCGCCTTGCGCGGCGCCGTTCCAGAACTACGGCCTGCCGACTCCCGCGCCCAACGCGCTCGGCGCCGGCTGCATGAATGCCGAAGTGCGTAGCGCGGTCAGCTCGGTCGATCGCGGCACCGAGGGCGCACTGCTGCTCGACGGCGGGGCCAAGAACGTCGCCGTGCACGCCGACGTCTACGGCCGCAACGCCGGCGACTACAACGTACCGAGCTATCCCTATGCGCAGCCCGGCCTGCCGTTCAACGGCCGCCAGCCGAACTCGGCTGCGACCGCCGCGGGCGCTTCGGTCGGCGGCTCGTATCTGTTCGACGGCGGCTTCCTCGGCGCTTCGATCACGCAGAACAATTCGATCTACCGCATTCCCGGCGTCGAAGGCTCGCAGGTCGGCACCCGCATCCAGGCGCGGCAGACCAAGTTCAACGCCAAGGGCGAGTATCGCCCCGATGCGGCGGCGATCGATGCGATCCGGTTCTGGGTCGGCGCGACCGACTACAAGCACACCGAGGTCGGGCTCGCGGACGCGAGCGATCCGAGCTCGGACGGCATCCGCCAGACCTTCACCAATCGCGAGCAGGAAGGCCGGCTCGAAGTCCAGCTGACGCCGTTCAACGCCGGCTTTGCGGCGGTGACGACGGCGGTCGGCGTCCAGGCCAGCCATCAGGAGCTCAACGCGCCGAGCCCGGACAATCCGACGAGCCCGATCAACGGCCTGTTCGATTTCAACAAGAACACCAAGGTCGCTGGCTACGTCTTCAACGAACTGCAGTTCACCGACACCACCAAGGCGCAGGTCGCGGGGCGCGTCGAACACGTCGATCTGTCGGGCATGACGCCGTCGATCATCCCGGACCTGTTCGACCTCAATGCCGATCCGGCGGCAATCGGGCCGTCGACGGCGCGCAGCCTGTCGTTCACGCCCAAGAGCGGCAGCCTCGGGCTGATCCAGGCGCTGCCGTGGGGATTGTCGGCCTCGATCACCGGCCAATATGTCGAGCGCGCGCCCAAGCCCGCCGAATTGTTCTCGCGCGGCGGCCACGACGCCACCGAGACCTTCGATATCGGCAACCCCAACCTGAAGATCGAGACCGCCAAGTCGGTCGAACTCGGGCTGCGCCGGGCCGAAGGCCCGTTCCGCTTCGAGATCACCGGTTACTACACGCGGTTCAACGGCTTCATCTATCGGCGGCTGACCGGCAACACCTGCGACGATGCGAGCTGTGTCGATCCGGCGACCGGCACGCTGGAGCTGAACCAGGCGGTCTACTCGCAGCGCGACGCCACCTTCCGCGGTGGCGAATTCCAGAGCCAGCTCGACGTCTCGCAGATCTGGGGCGGCACCTGGGGCGTCGAGAATCAGTTCGACGTGGTGCGGGCGACCTTCACCGACGGCACCAACGTGCCGCGCATCCCGCCGGTGCGCCTCGGCGGCGGCCTGTTCTGGCGCGACAGCAACTGGCTGGCGCGCGTCAACCTGCTGCACGCCTTCGCGCAGAACGACGTCGCGCCGATCGCCGAGACGGCGACGCCCGGCTACAACCTGCTGAAGGCCGAGATCAGCTACAAGACCAAGCTCGATCCCAACGCATGGGGCGCGCGCGAGATGCTGGTCGGCGTCATCGGCAACAATCTGCTCAACGAGAACATCCGCAACGCGGTGTCGTACAGCAAGGACAACGTCCTGCTGCCCGGCATCGGCGTGCGGGCTTTCGCGAATTTGAAGTTCTGACGTAGGACGTAGGGTGGGCAAAGGCGCGCAGCGCCGTGCCCACGCAAAGCTCGCACCGCGGAGACGCTGCGCGTGGGCTTCGCTGGCGCTCAGCCCACCCTACGGACTACGAACTAAACCTCACAACGTCATTCCGGGGCGCTCACGAAGTGAGCGAACCCGGAATCTAGAGATTGTAGCAAAGAGAGATTCCGGGTTCGCGAGCTTCGCTCGCGCCCCGGAATGACGAACTGGACGAATATGAACTGGGTGCGGACCAACATCCGACTGGGGACGCGGCTGGCGCTGATCGCGCTGGCGCTGCACTTCGTCGTGGCGTTCGGTCACTTCCACCAGATCGTCATCCAGTCGGCGGTGCTCACACTCACCGCCGCCGATCCGGGCCCGCCCGACTCCGATCCCGCCACCGACGACAACGCCGACACCTGCACGATCTGCGCCGTCATGGCGATGCGGACGCGATA
>NZ_BADD01000193.1 GCF_000333455.1 Rhodopseudomonas sp. B29 | reverse complement strand
CCGCCGACCTTGCGAACGCGTTCGGCGAGCTGGTCGGTGGTGGCTAAGATCTGGTCGGACTGCTCGTCCAGCATCAGATGGTAGTCGCGAAAATGCCGGCCGCTGATGTGCCAGTGAAAATTCTTGGTCTTCAGATACAGCGCGAACGCATCGGCGAGCAGCGTGTTGAGCGCTGCGGAGATCTTGTCGACTGCCTGCTGCGGCAGATCGGTCGGGGTGTCGAGGTCGGAGGCGACGGACGCTGATTTGGCTTTGGTCACGGTGGTTCTTCCTGTCGGTTGTGCGCCGGGCGCAGCGGGAGAGAGCGAAGCTTGGAGACGGAGAGCAAACGCCGCCAGTAAATGAAGTTATGGGTTCCAAATCTTGGACGTTGCCGCCAATTTTGTTTCCTTCTCGGCTCAAACGCTCTACGACCAAGAACGCTTCAACGCGCCTGTTGTTCCTGCCCGGGAACCGTACGTCCGCGCGTGTTAAGTCCCCCTGCCGCCTCCCGATTCCGTCGCCGAGGGTCCTGATGGACGAATGGATCGATTATTACGACTCGACCCACACGATCTACGTGTCCAAGCGACACCGTGACGTGCATTTCGCGGAGATTGCGCGCGATATTTGCGGTTACATTCCGTCGCCTGATGCTGTCGTGCTCGACTTCTCGTGCGGCGAGGCCATCTCCGCCGCCGAGGTGGCGCGGGCTTGCGGAAAGTTGATCTTGGCCGAGCCGGCGCCCGGCGTGCGTGGCCGCCTGACCGCCCGGTTCGCGTCCGCCCCCAAGATCGAGGTCCGCTCGCTCGATGATCTGCCGACATTGGCGGCGGATTCGATCGATCTCGCCGTCATCAACTCGGTCGCCCAATACATGGCGCCGACAGAGCTCGACGACGCTTTGGGGCAGATGCGGCGACTGCTCAAGTCGAACGGCCGGCTGGTCCTGGGAGACATTTTACAGCCCCATGTCGGCATGCCGAGAGACGTCGCGGCGCTGCTGCTGATGGCGGGGCGCCACGGTTTCATGAAGGATGCGCTATGGGGCCTGGCGCGGACAGCGCTGTCCGACTACCGAGAGCTACGCACCAAGATCGGGCTGCAGCGCTATGCCGAGGCCGAAATACTGACCAAGCTCCGCGCCGCCGGCTTCACGCCCGCCCGCGCCAGCCGCAACATCGGCCACAACCCGTGGCGGATGACCTTCGTGGCGACGCCGAACAAGTAGTTCGCCGTCATTCCGGGGCGCTCGCGCAGCGAGCGAACCCGGAATCTCGAAGTTGTTGGAAACGACTTGGTGCAGAACATCTCGGGATTCCGGGTTCGCGCCTTTCGGCGCGCCCCGGAATGACGGAGCCTGTGGGTTACACCACCACGCTCAGCCGCTTCGCCGCACGCGTAATCCCAGTATAGAGCCAGCGCGCCCGCGAGTCCTGGAAGGCGAAGCTTTCGTCGAACAGCACGACGTCGTCCCATTGCGAGCCCTGGCTCTTGTGCACGGTGAGCACGTAGCCGTAGTCGAACTCGTCATAGGGTTTGCGCTGGTCCCAGCTGATATCTTCGATGCCGCCGGAGAAGCATTCCTGGCGCACCGAGACCTTGGTGAGGCGGCCGCCGAAATCCTCGTCGGGCGTCACCCGCATGGTGATGATCTTGGTCTTGATCGGCGAACGCGACTTCACCCGCCATAGCCCGCCGTTGAACAGCGCCTTCTTGCGGTTGTTGCGCAGGCACACCAGCTTGTCGCCGCCGACCGGGAACGGATCTTCGATATTGAGCCGCTGGCGGAAGCGGGCGTTGTAGGCACGCCGCGTGTTGTTGCGGCCGACCAGCACCTGGTCGGCGTCCATCACCCGCTGCGGATCGAGCTGGTCGCGGCTCACCACTTCGGTTTCGCCATAGCGGCCGCGTTCGAGGCTCCTGCCCTCGCGCACGTCCATCGACAGCCGCACGATCGGATCGTCCTGCGCCTGGCGATGCACCTCGGTGAGCATCACGTCGGGCTCGGCATTGGTGAAGAAGCCGCCGCCCTGGATCGGCGGCAGCTGCGCCGGATCGCCGAGCACCAGGAGGGGACAGTCGAACGACATCAGGTCGCGCCCCAATTCCTCGTCGACCATCGAGCATTCGTCGATCACGATCAGCTTGGCCTTGGAGGCCGGCGCATCGTCCCAGAGCTCGAAGCTGGGCTGCTCAACGCCGCTCTCCTTGGCGCGGTAGATCAGCGAATGGATGGTCGAGGCGTCGTCGCAGCCCTTGTTGCGCATCACCAGCGCGGCCTTGCCGGTGAAGGCGGCGAATTTGACCTCGCCCGACACGCCCTCGGCGATCTCGCGCGCCAGCGTGGTCTTGCCGGTGCCCGCATAGCCGAACAGCCGGAACACCAGCGGCACCCCGCCGCGGCCCGGCTTGGCTTTGAGCCAGGCGCCGACGGCTTTCAAGGCCTCGTCCTGGACTGGGGTGAAGGTGGTCATGCGGACTCGCGGGCACAGACGCGGGCGCGGCCCGCCCGACTCGATGGCCGGCAAGCTAGCGCGTCTTGCGCTCAGCGCAAGCCGGCGGCGGTCTCGTCGATTTCGTCGGTCCAGACTTTGAAGCTGACCAGCGTGTTGGGGCCGAAGGTTTGGGTGATCGGCACGTCGGCGGCGTCGCGGCCCTGCGCGATCAGCACCCGGGCAAGTCGCGGCACGTTGTTGCGCGGATCGAAGGTACGCCACTGGCCGCCCAGATAGGCCTCGAACCAGCCGGCGAAGTCGCCCGCGGCCCACGGTTTCGGCGTCCCGACGTCGCCGAGATAGCCGGTGCAGTAGCGCGCCGGAATGTTCATGCAGCGGCACAACGCGATCGCGAGGTGTGCGTAGTCACGGCAGACGCCGCGGCCTTCCTGATACGCCTGGTACGCGGTGCGCGTGGCACTGGCGTGCTGATAATCGAACTTGATATGGTTGTGGACGAAATCGCAAATCGCCTGCACCCGCGCCCAACCGGGCGGCGTTGTCGCGAATTTCTTCCAGGCGATGTCCGACAACAGATCGGTCTCGCAGTAGCGACTGCCGAGCAGATAGACGATGGTGTCGGCAGGAAGATCCTCGATGGCGTGCTGGATCGCGGTCGGCACCACCGGATCGGGAACGCCGAGATCGCGGACGATGCCGTCGGCGGCAAGCCGCATGCGCCCGGCCGGCGCGACCAGACGGCTGCACCAATTGCCGAACATGTCACGGTAGGGCGTGATCGGAACCGGCGGATCGACGGTGAGGAAATCAGGGACGATGACGTCGGAGGCACGGCTGAAATGCGTGCCGAGCACGACCAGCATCGGGGTGGGCTGCGGAAAATCGTAGACGATCTCGTAGCCGACACGGAGCTTCATGGATCGCGTCTCCGTCACCGCTTGCCACGATCGCAACTGATCGCCGGCCTGTGATTACTAGATGGCGATCAATGTCGAATTAACAAGGCTGCGTGATCGGCGCCGCGCCGAGCGCCCAGAATTCAGTGGCTATCGCCGCCGAAAAGGCGCAGCATCGGCGCAGATCGCGCCGCATGGCGCGACCAGTTCGCGCAGGCTTGCAGAAAGCGTCCATGACCACGCGCACGCACCGCGAAACCATCGTATTCCATCGTCCGTTCCGGTTGCGCGGTGTCGACCGCGAATTGCCGGCCGGCAGCTACGATGTCACTACCGACGAGGAACTGATCGAAGGCCTGTCCTTCCCGGTGTTCCGCCGTGTCGCAACGATGATCACGCTGCCCTGTGCGCCGCCGTATCAGAGCTCCATCGAGATGGTCACGATCGAGCCGGATGCGCTGAACGAGGCGCGGCAGGCGGACGGCGCCGACAGCCGGCCGTGACGCGCCCGCGCGCTGCGGTCCCACGCTATTGCGAGAGGATGTTTCGACATGGGTTTTTCGAGCGGCAAGTTTATCGGCTATGACGGCGACCGCTCGGTGGTGCTGTTCTCGATGATCAACAATTACACCGAGGTCCCCTGCGCGATCAGCGGCGACGCAATGGATCACCTCGACGGCGCCAAGCGAACGCCGGAGGCGCAGCGCGAACAACAGTTCCTGCGGCTCCGCGCCAGCATCGAACAGCAGGCCGAGCACAAATTCGTCCGCGGCGAACTCGAAGGCAGACCCGCCGGCGTCATCCTGCGCAGCATCGATTTTCGCTGAGCACCCCGTTTCGAAAACTTGTGATCGGCGCCCGAATTCCGCTATGACGTCGCCGTCTCGCGGAATGAGGACTGGCGCAATGCGGCGCGTGGCGACCTGGCTGTTGTATGGTGTCGGTGCGCTCGCCTGTGCGTATCTGGCGCTGTACGCCTACACGATGCTGACCGCGCCCAAGCTCGTGCCCGGCGAGCCGTTCAAATACTATCGCAATCCCGACGCGCCGAAATATTCGTGAGCAATAAATGATGTCATTCCGGGGCGCTCACGCAGTGAGCGAACCCGGAATCTCGACGTTGGTTTGCGCGGCAGATTCCGGGTTCGCGAGCTTCGCTCGCGCCCCGGAATGACGAGGTGGTCGTGCGGGCACCTGATGGAGATGCCGTAGGGCGGATAAGGCGCGCTTGCGCCGTCATCCGCCGATCGCGCGTTGCAACTGGGTCGGTGGGTTACGCGCTTCGCGCTAACCCACCCTACGAACCCGCTTCACCCCATCGCCACGAACGCCCGCGGCTCGCCGCTGCCGGCCGGCGTGATCGGGATGCCGCCGTCGGCGTATTCGTTCAGCTTGTTGCGCAGGGTGCGGATCGAAATGCCGAGGATGTTGGCCGCGTGGGTGCGGTTGCCGAGGCAGTGCTTCAGCGTCTCGAGGATGAGGTCGCGCTCGACATCGGCGACGGTGCGGCCGACCAGCGCGCGGGTGACCTGCTCGGCCGCAAACGTGGCGTGCGCCACCGCGGCCGGCGTCTTGGTCTGATCGAGCCGGTCGCCGTCCGGCGTGATGATAGCTTCGGGGCCAATCTCGTCGCCCTGCGCCATCAGCACCGAGCGGTGGATGGTGTTCTCGAGTTCGCGGACGTTACCGGGCCAGCGATTGGTCGTCAGAACGCGGCGGGCTTCGGCCGACAGCGGCCGCAGCGCCACGCCGTTGGCGTCGGCGTATTTCTTGGCGAAATGCTGCGCGAGTTCGAGGATATCCGCCGGGCGCTCGCGCAGCGGCGGGATCTTCAGATTGACGACATTGAGCCGGAACAGCAGGTCCTCACGGAAGGTGCCGGCACGGACCGCCTCCGCCAGATTGCGATTGGACGTCGCGAGGATGCGGATGTCGACCGGCACCGGCGTCTTGCCTCCGACGCGATCGATGACGCGCTCCTGGATGGCGCGCAGCAGCTTCGACTGCAGTCGCACATCCATCTCGGAGATTTCGTCGAGCAGCAGCGTGCCGCCATTGGCCTCTTCGAACTTGCCGATACGCCGCGCGATGGCGCCGGTGAAGGCGCCCTTCTCGTGGCCGAACAGTTCGGACTCCAGAAGATGCTCCGGGATCGCCGCGCAATTGATGCTGATGAACGGCTTCTTGGCACGGTTGGAGCGGCTGTGGACGTAGCGCGCCATCACCTCCTTGCCGGTGCCGGACTCCCCGGTGATCATCACCGAGGCTTCGGAGCCGGCGATCTGTTGCGCCAGCTTGACCACACGGGTCATCGCCTCGTCGCGGTACACCAGCTCGCGGGCATCGTTGGCGACCGCCGCCAGCACCGCCGCGATCAGCTCCGGATCGGGCGGCAGCGGGATGTACTCCTTGGCGCCGGCGTGGATCGCAGCGACGGCCGCACGCGCATCAGAGGCGATGCCGCAGGCGACGATCGGCACGGCGATGTGCTCGGCTTCGAGCCGCATCACCAGGTCGCGAATGTCGAGCGCGACGTCGACGAGCAGCAGGTCTGCGCCCTTGCCGCTACGCAACACCCGCATCGCCTGTTCGTTGTCATCCGCGTGGGTGACCGACGCGCCGTTGTCGATCGCGATCTTGGTCGCAGTGGTGAGTTGGCCCTTGAGGGTGCCGACGATGAGAAGCCGCATGGATTGCTCCCGTTATTCTGCCGCGCGATCCGCGCGCTTCGATTAAGTGTCCGCCTTGATGATTTCGGTCATGGTGACGCCGAGCTTGTCCTCGACCAGCACCACTTCGCCGCGCGCCACCAGGCGATTGTTGACGTAGATGTCGATCGCCTCGCCGACGCGGCGATCGAGCTCCAGCACGGCACCCGGGCCGAGCTTGAGCAGTTCGCCGACGTCCATCTTGGAGCGGCCGAGAACGGCCGAGACCTGCACCGGCACGTCGAACACCGCCTCGAGATCGGCGGCGACGCGCGAGATTTGCTGCTCGTCTTCGTTGTAACCGATGTCCGCCAGCGGCGGCGCGTCGGCACCGTTGAGATCTGGAAGCGGCACCTGGCCGTCATTGTCACCCATGTTGGCTCCTCAAATCCTTACGCGCCGCGCGTGGCCATGTAGCGGCCGACCAGTTCGTCAATCTTGGCTTCGACCACGGAGCGCTCCAGCACGACGCCGCCGTCGGCCCATTCGATCTTACAGTCACCGCCGGCGATTTCCGGATCGGCGAGCAGCACCAGCCTCCCGGCGAAGCCGCTCTGCTTGGCGAGCAGCTCGATGCGCTCGCGCGCGGCCTCGTACAGGGAATCGTGGATGCGCACGACGAGATGCGGCGTCGCCACCAGATGGCGGAAGCAATCGGCGACCAGAGCGGTGATCTCGGCCAGCGGTTCGGCTGCGATCAGTTCGGCGCACAGCTTGCGCGCCACCGCCACCGCGACGTCGACCGCTTCGGTCTCCAAGCGCTGTTCGACGCCGTCGATACTGCGGGCGATCGTCAGCATCGCCTGGCCGATCTGCTCCTGCGCCATCGCAAGCCGCCGGTTGGCTTCGGCCTGCGCTTCCTGCTGACCGGCGGCGAAGCCCTGCTGATAGCCGCGCTGCTCGGCGGCGGCCACCGCCTGCGCCAGTTCCTCGGCGGCGACAGCTTTTTCGCGCGCCTTCTCGGGTGCGCCGAAATCGTTGTCGAACAGGAATTTCTGCGCAGCGGCCATCAGTACACCAGTTCGTCGTCGGCGCGGTTCTTGGTGAGCACGATTTCGCCGCGCGCGGCGAGATCCTTGGCGAGGTTGACGAGGAGCGCCTGCGCTTCGTCGACGTCGCGCAGACGCACCGGACCGAGCGCCGCCATGTCGTCGAGCAGCATCTTGCCGGCACGCGACGACATGTTGCCGAGGAAGAAGCCGCGCACGTCTTCGTTGGCGCTCTTGAGCGCGATCGCCAGCTTGTCCTTGTCGATGTTGCGCATCAGCGTCTGCGCCGAGCCGGCATCGAGCTTGACCAGATCGTCGAAGGTGAACATCAGCGCCTTGATGCGCTCGGCGGCTTCGCGGTTGTCTTCTTCCAGCGAGGTGATGAACCGGGTCTCGGTCTGGCGGTCGAAATTGTTGAAGATTTCCGCCATCACCTCGTGGGCGTCGCGGCGGCGGGTCTGCGACAAATTCGACATGAATTCGGAGCGCAGCGTCTTTTCCACGCTCTCGATCACTTCCTTCTGCACCGACTCCATCCGCAGCATGCGGTTGACGACGTCGAGCGACATGTCTTCGGGCAGGATCGCCAGCACCCGGGCGGCGTGCTCGGGCTTGAGCTTGGACAGCACCACCGCGGTGGTCTGCGGATATTCGTTCTTCAGATAGTTGGCGAGAACCTCTTCCTGGACGTTGGAGAGCTTCTCCCACATGTTGCGGCCGGCGGGGCCGCGGATTTCTTCCATGATGCCGGTGACGCGATCGGCCGGCAGATATTTCTGCAGCAGCCGCTCGGTGGCGTCGTAATTGCCCATCAGTGCGCCGGACGCCGACATCCGCGACACGAATTCGAGCAACAAATCTTCGACCGTTTCGGGTTCGATGGTGCCGAGCGTCGACATCACCGACGACAATTCGCGCACCTCGTCGTCGTCGAGCATGCCCCAGATCTTGCCGCCGTATTGCTCGCCGAGCGCCAGCATGAGGATCGCGGCGCGCTTCGGACCGGGCAGCGGCTTCGATGCCGCGCGACCGCTCTGGCGCTGCGCCAGCGAGGCGACGACGCTGGCGATGTCGTTCTGATTTCCGGCGGGGACGGGAGCTTCGGCCATGACTTATCAGGTCGGTTCGGCGAGCCACTGCCGCACGATTGCGACAGTTTCATTGGGATTGCGTTCGGCGAGTTCGCCCACACGGTGCACCGATTGGGCGTGGACCTGGCCCTGCACCTGAGCGATGTCGATCATGTTGGGACCGGGCGCCCCGGCGGCCGGTTGACCGTCGGCGCCGATCATTTGCGGCACGGTGCCGTCGGCGAGTGCCGGGAGCTGCCCGGGTAGCATCTCCGGCGCCGCGTCGGAGGCGAGGATGCGCTTGACCAGCGGGCGGATCACCATGAACAACACCACCAGGCCGAGCAGGAACATCACGCCGAGCTGGATCATGTTCATGATGTCGTCCTTGGTGAACTGGAACATGCCCATCAGGCCGGCCGGCTCCGGCAGCTTCTCGATCTGCGGCGCCTCGGCGAAGCGCAAATTGACGACTTCGACCTGATCGCCGCGCTTCTGATCGAAGCCGATCGCCGAGCGCACCAGCGCGGCGATGCGGTCGAGCTGCTCCTTGGAGCGCTCGGCGTAGACCAGTTCGCCCTTGTCGTTCTTGGTGTAGATGCCGTCGACCAGCACGGCGACCGACAGCCGGTTGACGCGGCCGGCCTCGGTCACCTCGGTCTTGGTGACGCGGGAGATCTCGTAATTGTTGGTCTCTTCGCTCTTCTTGCTGACGTCGCGCGGCGCGCCGGTCTGCTGGCCCTGGTTGCCGGGCAGCTCGTTGTTGACGGTGACCTGACCCTCGGCCGACTGCGACGCCGAGGATTCCTCGCGGGTCTGCGTCGAGCGCAGCACGCGGCCTTCGGGATCGAACTTGTCGGAGGTCTGGGTGACCTTGTTGTAGTCGAAGTCGGCGGTGACCTGGACGCGGGCGCGGCCGGCGCCGACGACCGAGGATACGATGTTCTCGACCTCGCCGCGCAGGCGCTTTTCGAAGGCGTTGCGACGCTCTTCGCCGGCGGCGCCGGTGGCGGAGTTCGGGTCCATCGAGCCGTCCGCCAGCAACTGGCCGGCTTCGTCGACGATCGAGACCCGCTGCGGCTTGAGTCCGTTGACCGCCGAGGCGACCAGATGGCGGATGGCACGGACCTGCTGCGGCTCCAGGGTGCCGCGCACGCGCAGCACGATCGAGGCCGACGGCTCCGGCGCCTCACGCGAGAACAGCGGCCGCTCCGGCAAAACGAGATGCACCCGCGCCGCCTGGATACGATCGATGGCCCGGATGGTCCGGGCCAGTTCGCCCTCGAGGGCGCGCAGATGATTGATGTTCTGGACGAAGCTGGTGGTGCCGAGCGCGTCGGACTTGTCGAAGATCTCGTAGCCGACGCCGCCGCCTTTGGGCAGGCCGCCTTCGGCCAGCTTCATCCGCAGCCTTGTAACCTTGTCGCGCGGCACCATCAGGATGGCGCCATCGTTCTTGATCTCGTAGGGAATGCCCTGGCGCTCCAGCTCCTTGATGATGCTGGAGGAATCTTCGACGCTGAGGTCCGTATAGAGGGTCGTCATCTGCGGCTGCGACACCCGCATGATGACGAAGGCGAAAAAGCCGAGCAGCGCCACCGTGACGGCGATCATCGCCATCAACCGGGCGGCGCCCAGACCCTTCAGGAAACCCAACAAGTTCTGCAACGAACCAGCCCCATTCGCCTCGGCCCTGCGGCCGACTAGGCAAACTTTGCCTATGGGGATGGTTTCGATATGGTTAACGAATCTTAACGGGAGCGAATTCCTTAAGAAAATGCTGAAAGCCGGCTTCCCTGGAAGGAACCGGCTTTCGTAAAATCGTCCGCAAAAATTAGCGGAGGGTTTACTGGCGATATTGCTGGATTCGGGTGGTGCGCAGGCCGGCGAGCCCGTGCTGGTCGATCGAGAACTGCCAGGACAGGAATTCGTCCACCGTCAGGGTGTAACGGCTGCAGGCCTCTTCCAGCGACAACAGGCCGCCCCGGACCGCCGCGACCACCTCGGCCTTGCGGCGGATGACCCAGCGCTTGGTGCCGGGCGCGGGCAGGTCGGCGATCGTCAAAGGACTGCCGTCGGGCCCGATGACGTATTTGACCCTCGGGCGGTGGGGCTCTGTCATGGCGTACTCACAAACTGGTCGCACTCAACTCACAGCGCTACGCTATGCGCCCCAACTTAAAATTTGGCTAAGCCGATCGCGGACTTAAGGGGTGTTGTTGTTAGGATTCGGGTAACATTGGTTGACGATTGTCGACGTCTCGGGGTCATGGCGGCGCAGCCCCCTGTGACGAATACGTAGCGACATCGACGCCGCTTCCACAGCGAACCGCGATCGGGTTAGTTCAAGGTTATGAGTGAAATCAGTGTTTCGGACAGTCCGTCGATCGTGCCCGACCTTCCCTGCCTCGATGAAGCCCAACCCGCAGCGTGCGAAGCCGCAACGCTCGAGGCCGTCGCCCAATGGGCTGCGCACCATCGGATCTCGCGCGCCGAAGCCTGCCGGCGATTGATCAGGATCGGCCTCAATGCAGCGCCGGTCGTCCGCCCGGCGATCTGCCCCGACCGCGCTGCCGAGCTGGCGATTACTCAGCTCGACGCGCTGATCGATCCGCAGGCGCCGCCGGTCGAGCGCGAGAGGCGGGTCGCTGCGGCTTATCGAAGGACCGGCGGAGTTTGCCGAAGCTCGTGTCGATCTCCCGCGCCGGCGTCGGACGGATCGACCAGTACACCAGGATTGAGCATCCCAGTCGGATCGAGCTCGCGCTTGACGGCGCGTAGCGCGGTCGCGAACAGCTCCGGGCGCTGGCGGTCGTACCACTTGCGGTGATCACGCCCGACGGCGTGATGATGCGTGATGGTGCCGCCGGCTTCGATCAGCGCATCGCTCGCCGCATCCTTGATCGCCTGCCATTGCTCCAGCAACGCCCCATGGCGGCCGAGCGCGTGGAAGGAGAAATACGGCGCCGGCCCATCGGGATAGACGTGGGTGAAGCGGCAAGTGACTTCGCCCTTGATGCCGGTAGCATCCTCAATCGCGCGCTCGGTCGCGGCCTTCACCGTGTCGTGGAAGCTTTCGAAGCGCTCCCAGGTAATCGACGTTTCGAAGGTGTCGTTGATCAGCGCCGCAGGGGTGAGGAATTCGCGGGCATAGGGCATGCGGATGAAGGCGTTGCGCCACAGTCCGGCGGCGCCTTCGAGATGCGCCGACGAAGCCTCCGCCTTCTCCGGCGTGCCGCTATGATCGGCGCAGCATTGCAGCGCCCGCGCCATCCAGGCATCGACCGGGTGATCGCCGCTCTCGAACGCCAGCACCATGACGGCGACGGTGCCGTCGGCAGCGCCGGTGTTGAACGCCTCCTGCGGATCGAGGATGCGGCAGTTCGACGGATACAGGCCAGCCTGCGTCACCGCCCGCACCGCGCGCGCGGCGGCGAAGAAGTTCGGGAAATGCACCGAAGCGCCAGCGCGGAAGGTCGGCCGCGCCTGCAGCCGCATCCAGGCCGATGAAATTACGCCGAGGATGCCTTCCGAGCCGATGAACATCCGATCCGGACTGGGGCCGGCGCCCGAGCCGGGCAGACGTCGCGATTCGACCACGCCGCGCGGCGTCACGACGCGGACGCTTTCGACCAGATCATCAATGTGAGTGTAGAGGCTGGCGAAGTGACCGCCGGAGCGGGTCGCGATCCAGCCGCCGAGCGTCGAGTACTCGAAGCTTTGCGGGAAATGCCGCAGCGTCATGCCGTGCGGCTTGAGCTGCGCCTCCAGCGCGGGGCCGAAAGCGCCGCCTTCGATCCGCGCCGCGCGCGAGGTCGGATCGACCTCCAGCACCTTGCCGAGATGGCGCAGATCGAGCGTCACCGCCGCCTTGTAGCGGCCCCCATCGACGCGGCATTCGACGCCGCCGCACACCGACGAGCCGCCGCCGAACGGCGTCAGCGCGGCCTGGGCCGAACCCGCCCAGTCCATTACCGCGGCGATCTCTTCCTCATTGCGGGGATAGGCGACGATATCGGGAGCGGCATCGTAATCGCCGATCATGCCGCGGACGTAGTCCGGATAGGATTTGCCATAGGCGTGGGCCGCACGATTGTAGACGTCCACCGAACAGATATCGGCCAGCGTCCTTGGCGGCGTGATCCGCGGTTCGTGCAGCTTGATGTCGTCGAGCGGCGCGACGGCGACCGTGTCGAATTCCTGCTTGCCGAATTTCTGCCGATAGCGCCCAAGCACGAAGGCCTGCTCGGCCTCCGTCATGCCCTCGCCTTCCTTGCCCCAGCCATAATGCTTCAGCCGCGCGCCCATCGTGACCTCCCGTTCTGATCGGCGCGTGTCGATGCCGCGCCGTTAGTACGCAGTGTGGTCGGCAAACGTCGCGGCGGCAAGTCCGCAAGCTGCAGCCGGCCGCGTGCTGCATCGCAGTCCACGGCCGGGCGAGCGCAGCCTGCGCGTGGCCGCCGGCCAGTCCTAGAACGCGATCTTCAAGCCTCCGCTGACCCCGGCGTCGTCGCCGCCCTTGCGAGCAAAGCTGGTGGTGCCCGTCAGCGTCGCAGTCACATTCGTGGCGACGGTCGCCGACACACCGCCCGCAACCCGGCCGTAAGTGCCGCCGTCGGCCGACACAGGCGTCAGGATCGGCAGCAGCGGTGCCGACACCAGCGTGGTGGTGACGGTGTGGCCGGAACGCAGGAAATCGTGTGCCGCTATCAGGTTGAGAAACGGCGCATAGATGCCGCTGCCGATTTGCAAGGGATAGCGGAGCTGGACGCCGAGATCGCCGGTGAGGGCGTCGAGCTTCTGCCGGTCGACCATCATGGTGAGCAGAACGTCGCCGGTCTCGGTGTAGCCCCGGATCGCGGCGTTGGTGTAGTTCAGCCCCGCAATCGGCCCGAGGCGCAGCCGGCCGACATCGAACAGATAGCCGCCTTTGCCGGCGATCGTGAATACATCGGCGCTGGTTGAGCCGCGGATGATGTCGATGATGCCGCGTCGCTGCAGGGCGAAATCCTGGCGGCCATAGGCTAAGAGGGTGTCGGCGAACCAGTGCGCATCGGTGTAGGAGCCGTAGCCCGCGAACTGGAAGGCATCGATCCGGTTGCGCGCATCCTGGACCGCGAGCTTCACATCCGGCTGCGAATAGCCGAACACGCCGCCGACGCGCCAATTGGCGTCGAGCCGATATTCGAGCCCGAGGTAGCCGCCCGCCGCATCATAGTCGTAGCCCGTGGCATAGAACTGCCGGTCGCGGCTGGCACCGGCATAGCTAGCGGCGCCGTAGACCGACCAGTGATCCGCCGGATCCGTCAGCGCCGGCGCCTTGCCGGGCATCGCCGCCATCGCGGCGTTGACACCGGACGGCTGGAAGCGGCGGTTGGCGTCGAGGCGATCGAACACCGAACCGGTGAAGCTGCCGAGCAGGCCGGCGGCGATGCCGGACTGCGGCGTCACCGTGCTCGGCGCGTCGATCTGGTTGGCCATGTAGCTGGCGATCAGCGCCATCGCGGCACCGGTCGGATGCACCGAGTTCTCGTAGAAGCAGCCGGCGACGTTGACCGCGACCGTGCCCGGCGTCGAGCCCGTCCCGGGGCCCGCCTCGCACCCGGTCGAGCCCGCGGGCACGCCGGCGAAGCCGTACATGCCGGGATTGTCGTGGACGCGCTGCTGCAGGATGCCGAAATTGAACAGGAAGACACGCACGCCCGCCTGCGCCAGCGGCGCCAGCAGCAACTGTGTCTGCTGATAATAGGTGTCGGCCCAGGCGTCGCGCTGCGAATCGCTGAAGTTGAATTGGCCGAGGGTTGTGCCCTGCGAACCCAAGGTTCGCTCCGGAAACCACTTCGAACTGCCGGTGCCGAGCCAGGCGATGTTGCGGGCGCCCGCCGCCACCAATTGCTGCACGCCGCCGACCGCCGCGGCCGCCGACAGCTGCGCGCTCGAAACGATGATGGCCGTCTGCGACGCGACATCGCCGGTGCCGACATTGATGCCGGACAGATCGTTGCCGCCGATCGACAACGCGACGAGGTCGCGGTCGGTCAGTCGCATGCCGCTGGCGACGAACTGCTGTAGTTCGTAAGGCAGCCCGTAGCCGCTGGACAGAAACGGCATGGTGTTGGTGTTGCCGGTCCGCGCCCCACCGATCGAGAAGTTCGTCAGGCCGGGAAGGCCGTAGATCGATTGCAGCGAGTCGACGAAATTGGTGCTGCCGGTGAAGCGGCAGCTCGTGTAGGTCGGGCTGGGGCACGGCCAGAAGTCGGACGGCACCAGCGCGTACGGTGGATAAGGAATGGCGACCGTGCCGGTGCCGTTCTGACCGATCAGCCGATAGGCCCCGCCCGGTGCCGAGCCGGTGTCCGCGTAGCTGTCGCCGAAACCAATCAGCCTTGCGAACTGAGCCTGTGCCGGCGCCGCGTCGAAGGCGGCTGCCGCCACCACGCTGATCGCCATCGCCCATCGCGCTGGTAATAATAAATTCGGCGGGCGATGCCGCAGGCCACCGCTGAAAATACAGACCATCGCGAATCATCCTTCACCGCCGATCACTATCGGTGAGGCGGCTGGAAGGCGGCAGCAACTGATGGAAATACGAAACGCACGACTCATTAGTCGCATCGCACAGCGCATTGCGATGGACGAGCCCGCCCCGCGGTACCAGCTTATGTTAACGCAGCGTCTCGCCCGCGGCGGTGCGATCGAGAAGCGCCAGCAGGCCGCGCAGGATCGCCAGCGGCGGCGGCGGGCAGCCGGGGATGTGCAGGTCGACCGGAATCACCGACGAGACGCCGCCTGCGACCGCGTAGCTGCCGGCGAAGCAGCCGCCGTCCTTGGCGCAGTCGCCGCAGGCGACGACCCATTTCGGGCCTGGCGTCGCTTCGTAAGTCAGCTTCAGCGCCTCGCGCATGTTGTGAGTCACCGGACCGGTGACCAGCAGCACATCGGCATGCCGCGGCGAGGCGACGAAGCGCAGGCCGAAGCGCTCGACGTCGTAGTACGCATTGCCGAGCGCGTGGATCTCCAGCTCGCAGCCGTTGCACGAGCCGGCGTCGACCTCGCGGATCGACAGGCTGCGTCCGAGCGCGCGCTGCGCCCTGTCACCCAGGAGTGCGGCAAGTTCAGCAGCCGCCGCGTCGTCCGGCGCCGGTGCTGCTTCGGTCAGCGGCAGGGCAAACAGGCTCTCGAACAGCAGCTTGCGCATCGCTACAGATCCACGCCCGAATAGGAACAGTTGAACGACTTATTACACAGCGGGAAGTCGGCGATGATGTTCCCTTCAATTGCAGCTTCCAGCAGCGGCCACTGAAACCACGACGGATCGCGCAAATGACAGCGCTCGACGACGCCGCCCTTGATCCGCAGCCAGACGAATATATCGCCGCGAAAGCCTTCGACCAGCGCCAGACCTTCGCACGGCTGCTCCGAGGGTTGGATCGCAACATGAAGATCGCCTGACGGAAGGCGACTCAGCATCTGCTCGATCAGACCCAGGCTCTGCTGCACCTCACTGATGCGAATGCGCACGCGAGCATCGACATCGCCCTCGCTCAGCACCGGCACCTCGAAGTGCAGCCGGTCGTAAGGTCCATACGGAAATGCGCGCCGCGCGTCGAAGCTGCGACCGGACGCGCGTCCGACATAGCCACCAGCGGCGTATTGCGCCGCCAGCGCCGGCTTGACGATGCCGGTCGAGACGGTTCGGTCCTGCAGCGAGGCGGTGTCTTCATAGAGGGCGATGAGCTTTGGCAGTTGCTTGCGCACGATCGCCAAGGCGGCACGAATAGCTGCAGCGCCCGCATCGTCGAGATCGCGGGCGACGCCGCCGGGGATCACGACATCGCGCATCAGCCGATGGCCGAATGCGGTCGCGGCGGCACGCAGCACGTTCTCGCGCAGCACGCCGAACTGCGCCAGCATGAGCGCGAACGCTGCGTCGTTACAGATCGCGCCGATGTCACCGAGGTGATTGGCAAGCCGTTCGAGCTCCGCACACAGTCCCCGCAGCCACACCGCACGCGGCGGCACGCTGATCTCGATCGCCGCTTCGACCGCCTGGGCGAACGCCAGCGCGTAGGCCACCGTCGAGTCGCCCGAGACGCGGCCGGCGAGCTGCGCGGCGCTTGCTAATTCGCTGCCGGCGATCAGGCCGTCGATGCCCTTGTGGACGTAGCCGAGCCGCTGCTCCAGCCGCACCACGGTCTCACCCGAGACGGTGAAGCGGAAATGGCCCGGCTCGATGATGCCGGCATGCACCGGACCGACGGCGACTTGATGCGTGCCATCGCCTTCGACAGGAAGAAATGCGTAAGGCTGCTGCGCCGGCTCCGGCCGCGCGGCGCCGAGCGGCGCTCTGACGCTCCAACGCCCGCAGCACCGGATTGGTCCAATCCAGCGCGGCCTCGATCATCTCGTCGTCGGTGCGGAAGAAGCTCGGGTCGGTGATGCCCATCGCCTTGCG
>NZ_BADD01000194.1 GCF_000333455.1 Rhodopseudomonas sp. B29 | reverse complement strand
GCGGTCGGCGAGATCGTCAACACCGTGTCGTCGGCTTCGACCGAACTGGAAGCCTCCGCCAGCACCCTGACGACCTCGGCCGAGCGCGCCCAACATCTCAGCTCGACCGTCGCGGCGGCGTCGGAAGAAGCCTCCACCAATGTCCAGTCGGTGGCCTCGGCGACCGAGGAGCTGAGCTCGTCGATCAGCGAGATCAGCCGGCAGGTTCAAGAGTCTGCCCGCATGGCCGCGGACGCCGTGAACCAGGCCCGGACCACCGACGAGCGCGTCAGTGAGTTGTCGAAGGCTGCGACCCGCATTGGCGACATCATCGAACTGATCAACACAATCGCTGGTCAGACCAACCTGCTGGCCCTCAACGCCACGATCGAAGCGGCGCGAGCTGGCGAGGCTGGCCGCGGGTTCGCGGTGGTGGCTGCCGAAGTCAAGGCGCTCGCCGAGCAGACCGCGAAGGCGACGGGCGAAATCAGCCAGCAGATTTCGGGCATCCAGTCGGCGACCAACGACTCGGTCACCGCCATCAAGCAGATTGCCGGCACGATCGGCCGGCTGTCGGAGATCTCTTCGACGATCGCAGCCGCTGTCGAAGAGCAGGGCGCTGCGACCCAGGAAATCTCGCGCAACGTCCAGCAGGCCGCGATGGGAACGCAGCAGGTGTCGTCGAACGTGATCGATGTGCAGCGCGGCGCGACGGAGACCGGTTCGGCCTCGTCGCAGGTGCTGTCGTCGGCGCAGACGCTGGCGCAGGACAGCACGCGGCTGAGGAGCGAAGTCAGCCGCTTCCTCGACTCGGTCCGCGCTGCGTAGAGCAGACCGATCCTACGTCCATCGAACGGAGCCGGCTTGCCGGCTCCGTTTTCGTTTGCTGATCCACAACTACCGCCGTCATCCTGAGGTGCCCGCTGGGCCGCGCTTGGCGCGGCGCAGAGGGCCTCGAAGGATGGGCAGCGTACTCCTTGGCCGCATCCTTCGAGGCGCGCTACGCGCGCACCTCAGGATGACGAGTCTGTACTTGAGGACGACGCTGTCTCTATCAATGGATGAGACGTTCTAAGTACAAATCTCGCCCTGCATCACCATCTCGCGGAACAGCTCCACCGCTTTAGGGTTGAGCGCTCCTTCGTCGGGCAGCACCAGCGGCAGGTCGGGCGGCGCCAAGATGGCGAATTGCCGGCCCCACTCGTAGACCCAGGCGAGCCCGTCCTGAAACATCACCTCGTCGTCGTAGTGACGCGGCGTCCGGCCGGAGCGGGCCTCGGCGAAGCCGCGGCGGAAAGCGCTGTTCCAGACGATCTCGTCGAGCGGGGCCTGAAAGGTTTCGGCTTGCGGGCGCACGTCGTTCACGGGCGGGCTTCCTGCAGTTCGTCGCGTGGTGGGAGCGCGGGTATTATCCCACGCTAGGCGGCTTGCCGCATTTTGACTTTGGATCAACGGCCAGCTTGGGAGGCGGTACCAGATAGGCCGGCAGCAGCCGGCGGACCAGCGTCGCGGCGGCAGCGCGGAATCGCGGGTTGTGCAGGCAGACGCCGCCGACCAGCGCGACCGCGCAGCCGACCACGGTATCGACGAGGCGTGCTTCGATCACCTCGCGGGGAAAGCCGTGGCCGAGCGAGGTCGCGTCGGCGAGCAGGATCGTCACCGGCGTGATGAAGATCACCGCAAAGCCGTAGTGCCGGATCACCGCCGTCTCGATGATGAAGCTGAGGGTGATGAGGGCGATCGCAATGCTCCACTTCTCCAGCGGCAGCGCCAACAGCGCCGACGCCAGCACCAGGCCGAGCGCGGTCCCGAGCAGGCGATGGAGCTGTCGGCTCCAGATCGCGCGAACCGACAGGCCCTGGATCACCGCCAGGCAGCACACCGGCACCCAATAGGGGCGTTCGAGCTGCAGCACTTGCGCGAGTGCGAGCGCAAGGCCGACGAAGGCACCAATCACCACCGAGTCTAGGACGACGTGCTCAAAATCGTTGGTCGCCAGCGGCGGCACCGGCAACGGCTCGCGGATCCGCATCACGATGATCGAGTAGACCATCGCGATCAGCGTGGCGAGCAGGCTGCCGAGTACGAACAGACCGACCTTGAGCGGCATCTCGAGCAACGTGCCGGGCGTATAGGCGGCGATGGCGGCGGACATGACGAAGAACATGCTGCCCGGTGGGCCGACGCGGTAGAAGCGGCACAGCATGGTCACCAGGATCGCCGTGAAAGTGATGGCTGGTACCAGCAACCAGGGCAGCAAATGCACGATGAGCCCGAGCGTGAAGCAGGCAGCGTAGCCGAAGCCGGCCGCCATCATCGAGACCATGCGATGATGCAGCGGTGTACGCGGCAGATACAGGAACGCCATGCCGCCCAGTGAGGAGATCAGGCCGTAATCGAGGTGGTCGAAATAGGCGCCGATCAGCATCGGTGCGCCGGCCGACAGCGCCGCCGCAGCCGGCATCTGCCACGGCCGGTCGCTCGGGTTGACGGTGACGAGGGCGTGCCACTCTTCGTGCGCCAGCGCCTTCAGCCGGTGCCAAGTCCAGTGATGTCGCATCGAACGATCCGCAGCCTCTATCCACCCTGGCGCAGCCGCGCAAGCACCTTGAGGCCGCCATAGCCGTCCGCGGGGAGGAGGCCGGTCTTGAGTTGGAAGTCGCGGATCGCCTGCATGGTGTCGTTGCCGACGCGGCCGTCGGTGCCGCCGGTGTCGAAGCCGGCGCGGGTCAGGCGGGTCTGCATGTCCTGGACTTCGGCCAATGTGAGCGCGCGTTCCGAGCCAGGGAAGGGCTGCGCGAACGGACCGGCACCGAGGATGCGGTCGCCGAGATGGCAGATCGCCAGCGCGTAATTCATCGACGGGTTGTAGCTCTTCACAGCATAGAAGTTCGGGCCGAGCAGGAATTTCGGGCCGCCCGCGACCGGTACCCACATGGTGGCGCTGGCCTCCATGTCCGGGAATGGCTTGCCGTCGGCGCGGGCGACGCCGGAGCGCGACCACGCCAGATAGGAGCGGCTGCCGCTGATGTCGCCGCCGGGGCCTGTGACCTCGTAGCCCCAATGCTGATGCGGCCGATACTTGCCGCGATTGACCAGATACTTCGCAGTCGAGCCGAGCGCGTCGTCGGGCTTGCCGAACGGCGAGACGCGGCCGTCGCCGTCATAGTCGATGCCGACATTGAGCCAGACTTCCGGCATCCACTGCGTATGCCCCATGGCGCCGGCCCACGAGCCCCGCATCTCCTGCGGCGTCGACCAACCCTTGTCGACGATGCGCAGTGCGTTGATCAGCTCGGTCTCCCCATAGGGCTTGCGGCGGGGCTCACGCCACGCCAGCGCCGCCAAGGAGGGAAACACCGGGCGCATATGGTTCTGCTGCACCAAGGGATCGCCATAGGCGCTCTCGACGCCCC